>DASYZR010000070.1 GCA_035945995.1 bacterium | reverse complement strand
CTCGTCGCTCCCCGTCGGGGGTGGGGGAGCCGGCTGGCCGGCGGGCGGCGTGCGCTTTCGGGTCGTGGCCATGGATAGCGTCCCTCCCGTGTGCCGTCCGGAGAGTTCGTGACCCGCGTGCGCCAGACCTCGGACGTGGTGGCTGCGCTTCGCGGAGAGGTGTCACGCCAGTACGTCCATCGGACGATCCGCGACCTCGCGGCGGCCGGCCTCCTGGTCAAAGCAGGGGCCACCCGGGGTGCCGCATACGCGCTCCCGCAGCACGCCGCGGAGCTTGGGCTAGTGGTCAAGGCGCGTCTGAGGAACGACGCCCTGCGAGAGCACGAGGTGTTCGATGCTCTCCGCGCCAAAGCCCCTTTCCTTCGCGCCTTGCGGGACAATGTCGAGCGGATTTTCGCGTACGCGTTCCAGGAAATGCTGAACAATGCGATCGAGCACTCCGCCTCCCCGACGATTGACGTGGAAGTCGGCAAGGCCCGGGAGACACTTCAATTCATCGTGAATGACGTCGGCGTCGGCGTCTTCGGCAATATCATGGAGAAACGCGGCCTTTTGTCGGAGTTGGAAGCGATCGAAGATCTCCTGAAGGGCAAGACAACGACTCAGCCGGCCCGGCACTCGGGAGAGGGAATCTTCTTCACGTCAAGAGTCGGAGACCTGTTTCTCCTCGACAGCCACGCCCATCGTCTGCGGTTTGACAACGGTATCGAGGACGTGTTCCTGGAGACGCTCAAGCCGTTCAAACGAGGAACGCGGGCAACTTTCTCGCTCGCCACGGCGTCCCCGCGTCGCCTCGACGAGGTCTTCAACAAGTTTCGCGTCAACAGCGCAGAGCCGGCTTTCGATCGAAGCGAAGTCAAGGTCAAACTCTACCTGGCCGGAGCAGCATACCTTTCCCGGTCTCAAGCGCGGCGGATCCTGTTTGGGCTTGAGAAGTTTCGCTCGGTCACCCTGGACTTCGAGGGCGTCGACGGGATTGGTCAGGCGTTCGCCGACGAGATCTTTCGCGTCTACCGCACGGCGCATCCCGGGGTGGCCGTGAATCCGATCAATATGAACGATGCCGTCCGCTTCATGGTGGATCGGGCCGCACGACCCGCCCGCGATTGACGGCCGCGACGACGTGGGCCGAGCCTACCAGACGAACAGGACGGATCAGCGCCCGGCGGCTCCGAGGGACACCGGTTTCCAGCCCTGCAGGACCCGCACGTAGTGGGCCCGCTCGAACGCCGCGGGATCGGGACAACGGGCGAGGTTCATGCTGCCCTGCATCTGACGCAGCGAGGTATACTCGTGCGCGTCCATCCAGCCTTCCATCTCCCGCCGGACGGTGCGCAGATACATCGGGCCCCGGAGCAGCAGCGCGGAGACCATCTGGACCGCGTGCGCGCCCGCCATGACCGCTTTGATCGCGTCGAGGGCCGTGTGGACGCCGCCGGAGACCGCGAGCGACGCCCGCACGTGGTGTGAGAGGACGGCCAGCCAGGGGAGCCGCTGCCGCAGCTCCGCGCTGGTCGACAGCTGCAGAGTGGGGACGACCTCGAGGCTCTCGGCGTCGATGTCGGGCTGGTAGAACCGGTTGAACAGCACCAAGCCGTCCGCGCCCGCCGCGTCCAACTCGGCCGCGGCGTGGGCCAGCGCGGAGCAGGAGGGCGACACTTTCACCGCGACCGGGATCGTGACCGCCCGCTTCACCGCCCGCAGGATGCCGAGGGCTCGGCCCTCCACGATCTCGGCCGTCTCCTCTGGGTCGGTCGCGAGGTGATAGACGTTGAGCTCGAGGGCGTCGGCGCCGGCCTCCTGGATGCGGCCCGCATAGTCGATCCAGCCGCCCGGAGTGGTCCCGTTGAGAGAGGCAATCACCGGGATACGAACCGCGGCCTTGATCCGGGCGATCTGGTCCAGGTACTGCCCGGGGCCCAGGGTGAGCTCGCCCGGGCGCGGGAAGAACGAGAGGGCCTCGGCAAACGATTCCGCGTGGCGTTCCAAGTGATGCGCGCCGGCCAGTTGTTCCTGGAGGATCTGCTCCTCGAAGAGGGAGTGCATGACGATGGCGGCGGCGCCGGCCTCTTCCAGCCGTTTCACCTTGTCCAGGTCGTCCGCCATCGGCGAGGCGCCCGGCATCAGCGGGTGCGGCAGCGGGAGTCCGAGGTACGTCGTGGAGAGGTCCATGCGCTGCTCCCTCAGTCCGTCTTCGGAGCCCCGTCCCCGGGCGCCGCCGCAGTCGTGTCCGTGGCGGTCGCGCCGTGCAGGTGCGCCAGTTGTTCGTAGAGCCGGTAGCGCTGTTGGACGTCCCGTCTTGCCCCGTCCACCAACTCCCGCGCCCGCTGCCGGTCGATGCTTTCCACCATGCGGAAGCGCGTCTCGTTGTAGAGGAACCGGGTCAGATCGACCTTCGGCGGCGGTGAGTCGAGCACGAGGGGATTCTCCCCCGCGGCTGCCCGCCGCGGATCGTAACGGAGCAGCGGCCAGTAGCCGGAGTCTACGGCCAGTTTTTGCTGCTCCGCCCCGTACGCCAGGTCGTACCCGTGCGCAATACACGGACTGTACGCCAGAATCAACGACGGTCCCGGGTAGGAATCCGCTTCGAGGAGCGCGCGCACGGTCTGCGTATCTTTCGCGCCGAACGCCACCCGGGCGACGTAGACGTTGCCGTAGGCCATCGCCAGGAGCGCGAGATCCTTCTTGGCCGTGGCCTTGCCTGCCGACGCGAACTTGGCCACGGCGCCCCGCGGCGTGGCCTTGGACTGCTGCCCGCCGGTGTTCGAGTACACCTCGGTGTCCAGCACTAGGATGTTGACGTCCCGCCCCATGGCCAGGACGTGGTCGAGGCCCCCGTAGCCGATGTCGTACGCCCACCCGTCGCCGCCGACGATCCACACGCTCTTGCGCACGAGGTAATCGGCGATGCTCACGAGCCGGCGCGCTTCGGGCCCGTCGAGCGCCGGGAGTTGTCCGCGCAGCCGGGCGACCCGCGCGCGCTGGGCGGCGATGCCGGCCTCGTCACGCCGGTCGCCGTCCAGCAGGCCGGATGCCAGGTCGGCCTCGAGCCGCGGGGCGAGCCGGCGGACCAGCGCGCGGGCTTCGTCGGCGAGCTCGTCCACCGCGAGCCGGAACCCAACCCCGAACTCGGCGTTGTCCTCGAACAGCGAATTGGACCACGCCGGGCCGCGGCCGTCCCGGTTGACCGTCCACGGCGTCGTCGGCAGGTTGCCGCCGTAGATCGACGAGCAGCCGGTCGCATTCGCGATGAGCACGCGGTCGCCGACCAGCTGGCTCAGGAGTTTGAGGTAGGGGGTCTCGCCGCATCCCGCGCAGGCTCCGGAGAACTCGAACAGCGGGGCGCGGAACTGCGATTCCTTGACGTCGGACTTCAGGCGGACGGGGTCGGGCTCCGGGAGCGTCCGGAAGAACGCCCAGTTTCGGCGCTCCGCCTCCCGCAGCGGCGCCTGTGGCGCCATGTCGATGGCTTTGTGCTTCGGGTTCGCCTTGTCCTTGACCGGGCACACCGCAACGCACAGACTGCACCCAGTGCAGTCCTCCGGGGCGACTTGGAGAGTGTACCGGTGGTCCTTGAAGTCCAGCCCCCGGTAGGCCGCGGATTTGAAGGTGGACGGCGCCCCGTCGAGGTGCCGCGGCTCGTAGACGGCCGCGCGGATGACCGCGTGTGGACAGACGAACGCGCACTTGTTGCACTGGATGCAGATCTCCGGATCCCAGACCGGGATCTCCTGGGCGATGTTGCGCTTTTCCCACTGCGCGGTCCCGACCGGCCACGTGCCGTCGGGCGGGAAGGCGCTGACGGGGAGGAGATCTCCGTTCTGACTCAGCATCACGGCCGTCACGCGCCGGACGAAGTCGGGTGCGTCCGCGGACACCCGCGGCGGTCGATGCCGCGCAGCGCTCGCCGCGGCCGGCACGTGGACCTCGTACAGGTGGGCCAGCGTGTCGTCCACCGCCAGCCAGTTCCGCCGGACGACCTCGTCGCCGGCGCGGCCGTACGTCTGCTGAATCGCCGCCTTGATCTTGGCGACGGCCTCCTCGCGCGCCAGCACGCCGGAAATCGCAAAGAAGCAGGTTTGCATGACCGCGTTGATCCGGCCGCCCATGCCGGCCCGGCGCGCGACGTCCAGCGCATCGATCACGTAGAATCGCAGGCGCCGCTCGACGATCTCGTCCTGCACCTCGCGGGGGAGATGGCGCCAGACCTCCTCGGGGCCGTGCGGGGCGTTCAGGAGAAAGACCGCTCCCGGGGCGGCGTACCGCAGCATGTCGTAGCGCTCGACGAACGCGAACTGGTGGCACGCAACGAAGTTCGCCCGTGCGATCAGGTACGCCGACCGGATCGGCCGCGGTCCGAACCGCAGGTGCGAGACGGTCATCGCGCCCGACTTCTTGGAGTCGTAGACGAAGTAGCCTTGCGCATAGTGCGGCGTCTCTTCGCCGATGATCTTGATGGAGTTCTTGTTCGCCCCCACCGTGCCGTCCGACCCGAGCCCGAAGAAGACCGCGCGCGTCACGTCGTCCGGTTCGATGTCGGCGTCCGGGTCGAACACAAGCGAGAGGCCGGTGACGTCGTCCGTGATGCCGATCGTGAAATGCCGCTTCGGCCGCGGCGCGGCCAGCTCGGCAAACACCGCCATGACCATGGCCGGCGTGAACTCCTTGGACGACAGACCGTAGCGTCCGCCGATGACGGTCGGGCCCGGCGAGAGCGCGCCGCCGGTGTCCTGCGCCTCGTTGAGGGCCGCGAGGACGTCGAGGTAGAGCGGCTCGCCGAGCGCGCCCGGCTCCTTGGTCCGGTCGAGCACCGCGATGGCCCGCACCGTTCGGGGGAGCGCCGCCAGAAAATCCTGCGCCGAGAACGGCCGGAAGAGCCGGACCTTGACCACGCCGACCCGCTCGCCGGACCGCAGGAGCCAGTCCACCGTCTCGTCGACGGTCTCGGCCCCGGATCCCATGAGCACGATCACGCGCTCCGCCGCGGGGTGGCCGCGGTAGTCGAACAGATGGTACTGCCGGCCGGTCAGACCGGCGAACCGGTCCATCTCCTCCTGCACCCGCTGGGGGCAGGCCAGGTAGAAGGGGTTGGCGGCCTCGCGGGCCTGGAAGAAGGTGTCGGGGTTCTGCGCCGTGCCGCGCAGGACCGGATGATCGGGCGTGAGCGCCCGCCGGCGGTGGGCCTCCACCAGGTCCTCGGGGATCATCGCCCGGAGGTCGTCGTCGGCGAGCAGCTCGATCTTGGCCAGTTCGTGGGAGGTGCGGAACCCGTCGCAGAAGTGCAGGAACGGGACGCGCGTGCCCAGGGTCGCGGCGTGCGCGACACAGGCGAGGTCGTGGGCTTCCTGCACAGAGGCGGACGCGAGCATCGCGAAGCCCGTTTGCCGGGCGGCCATGACGTCGGAGTGGTCGCCGAAGATCGACAGGGCGTGCGCGGCCACCGTTCGGGCCGCGACGTGCATGGCAAATGCCGTCAGCTCACCCGCGATCTTGTACATGTTGGGGAGCATCAGGAGCAGGCCCTGGGACGCGGTGAACGTGGTCGAGAGTGCCCCGGCCTGCAGCGCGCCGTGCACGGCGCCGGCGGCGCCCCCCTCGGATTGCATCTCGACGACCCGGGGCACCGCGCCCCAGATGTTGACCCGCCCCTCCGCCGCCCACTCGTCGGCGAGTTCGCCCATCGGCGAGGCGGGGGTGATCGGGTAGATGGCGATGAGTTGGTTGACCCGGTAGGCGACGGAGGCGATCGCTTCATTGCCGTCGATCGTCGCGGCCGCCCGCGGCGACGTTCGGTTCAGACGCTCGATCGACTCACTCAGCAGCACCGGAGCGTTCCCTTCTCCGTCGCGCGCGCGACGCAGTTCGATTGTGTCGTCGTGCTGGCGTGATGATAGGAGTCGGGGCGACCGGACACTATCGGATGGGGAGTCTATCCGCCATCCGCTCGCGCACCGATGGCGCCTCGCCGGCGGGTGGAGGGGTGGGCGGCACCGACGTCGGAAAGGGACATGGGGTGATCCGGATCATGCGTGCGCGGAGTCGCCGGTCGTGGATCGGGTACCTGGGAGGACGGATCGGCGCGGCCCTCGCCGCGTGTGCCGTCGCCGCCCTGACGGCGTGGAGCGGGGGGCCGGCCGGGGCGGCGACGGCGCCCAAATGCCCCGTCACCTCCACCGGTTACATGGACCCCAACTATACGCCGAACCCGCCGCTCCGGTCCCACGTCGGCAACGGCTTCGTGCTGATGGGCGTCATCCGCTCCGGGATCGATTGCGCCGTGCTGCCGCGGGTGCGCGTCGAAATCTGGCACGCGGGCCCGACCGGCGTGTACGATGCCATCCACCGCGGCACGGTGATCACCGACGGGGGCGGGCGGTATCGGTTCGAGACCGACTTCCCGGGCTCGAGCTTCGGCCAGCCGCACATCCACGTGCGCGTAGCCGTGCCGGGGTTCAAGCCGACCGTGGCCGTGTTTCTTCCGAAGCCGGGGACCAAGACCGGCGAACTGGATATCGTGCTGGAACCGGAAGTCTAGCCGTCCCCGATCACCTTGGCGAGCACGGAGTAGTCCATCTCGCCGAGCCCCTCGTTCATCGCGATCTGATAGAGCTGGGCGGCGAGTCCGGCGCCGAGGAGCGGCATCCCGAGTGCCCGGCCGGTCTCTGTGACGATGCCCATGTCTTTATGGTAGAGGCGCGTCCGGAACCCGGGCGCGTAATTTCCGTCGAGCATGCGCTGCCCGTGCAGCTCCAGCACCCGGCTCTGGGCAAACCCGCCGAGCAGCGCCGAGCGTACCTTCGCCGGGTCGACCCCGGCCTTCCGCGCCAGGTGGATCGCCTCCGCCACGCCGAGGATCGTGAGCGACAGGACGAGTTGGTTGCAGGCTTTGGTGACCTGGCCGGCGCCGTGCGCCCCGATGTGGACGATGTTCTTGCCCATCCGCTGGAACGCGGGAAGGACGCGCTCGAAGATCTCCGGCTTGCCGCCGACCATGATGGACAAGGTCGCGTCGATCGCGCCCTTCTCCCCGCCCGAGACGGGCGCGTCCAGCATCTCGATGCCCCGCGCGGCCAGGGCCTCCGCGATCTCGCGCGTCGCGACCGGGGAAATGGTGCTCATGTCCACGACCACGCCGCCGCGGCGGGCACCTTCGATGACGCCGTCCGCGCCGAGAACGACCTGCCGCACGTCGGGCGTGTCGGCGACCATGATGACCGTGATGTCGCTCTGCGCGGCGACGTCTTTCGGCGAGGTCCCCTGCCGGGCGCCGGCCTGTACCAGATCGGCCGTCTTCGACGGTGTACGGTTCCACACGGTCACGGGGTAGCCGGCCTGGATGAGATGTCCGGCCATCGGCTTGCCCATGATCCCGAGCCCGATGAAGCCGATCCGTTCGCTCACCTGATTCACCTCTGTTCGCGCGAGGAGGGTTCGAGGAACCTCGTCGGTGGTAGATTCTTCATGCGCGCGGCACACCCTGTGACCGGATGGCGTCTAAGAGGCGTCTAAGAGGTTCCCCAGACGGGCATGAAAGCGCTCAGAAGCTTCGGGAGGAGTTGCGTATGTCTCACGTGAGCCGGGATACGTCGCTTGCGGGAGCATGGAGTCGCGCCCAGTTCGAGCTTTCGCTGAAGTCGATCAGCACCTTCCGCTTTTCTACTCGCGTCGTTGAGCACTGTCGGGTGCGCGCGCGCGCCACGGGGCGCCTGCCGCACGCACTCATGATCGAGATCGTCGAGGAGGCGATCCTCAGCGCGAGTCGGGCCGTCTGACTGCGCGGGAACCGGCAGCGGCGGGTCGTGCACATGAACTTCGCTTGACCGCTTGGGCCGCGGTTGCTATAATTCGGGCCACATCCTATAGGTAAGGCAGTGACGGGGACGTAGGACGTCCTGCCCGCGGTCGAGAGAGCGGCTCCTCGGGTGAAAGGGCCGTCGCGGGTGCGTCCGAACCCACCCCCGATGCCGTTCCCGAGGTGCGGGCCTTGCGGTCCGCCGAAACGGGAACCGGGTCCGCCCGAGACAGCGATGAGTGCTCTCAATCGACTGCGGCCGGCGGCCTCGGGCGGTCGGGAGAACAAAGGTGGTACCGCGGAAGCGTCCCTTTCGCCCTTTGGCGAGAGGGACGATTTGTTTTCCCGGGGGCATGGCGATGATGTGGAACGGGACCGTCGGAATGATCGGCGCGGGCAATATGGCGGACGCGCTTGTGCGCGGCCTGCTCGGCCGTGGTGTGGTCACGCCGGACCGCTGCCTCATGACGAACCGCAGCAACGACGCGCGCCTCGCGCGGTTTGCCCGCGAGTGGACGGTCACGACCACGCGGGACAAGGCACGGCTCGTGCGCGACGCCGACGCCGTCGTGCTCGCCGTGAAGCCGGCGGATGTGCCGGACGTGCTGCGCGACATCGCGCCTCACGTGGAGGCGCGTCACCTCGTCATCTCCGTCGCGGCCGGAGTGCCGATCGAGACCATCGAGCGGGCGCTTCGCACCGCGGCGGTCGTGCGCGCCATGCCCAACACATCGACCGCCGTGGGCGCATCCGCGACCGCTGTCTGCGCGGGCCGCCGGGCCGGTGACCGGCATCTCGGCATCGTGCGCGCGCTCTTCGAGGCCGTCGGCCGGGTCGTGGTCGTGCCGGAACACTTCTTCGATGCCGTGACGGGACTGTCGGGCAGCGGGCCGGCCTACGTCTATCTGCTCGCCGAGGCCATGGTCGAGGCCGCCCAGCACGAAGGCCTGGACCGCGAGGTGGCGCTCGATCTCGTCGCACAGACGGTGCTGGGGGCGGGTAAGATGCTGGTAGAGACCGGTGAGGACCCGGCCGTCCTGCGCGCGCGGGTCACGTCGCCGGGCGGAACCACGATGGCCGGTGTCGAAGCGCTGATAGAGGGCGGTGTTCCGGCGGCGGTCCGCCGCGCGATCGCGCGGGCGACACGCCGCGCCGGCGAATTGCGCGGCGCTCCACCGGTGCGCAGCCGCTAGCCCGCCCGAATCGCTTCTCGGTCACGAACGGCCCCGTCGAACTGCGCGACGCCGACGCCCGCGCCGGACGGGGCCGTTTCGCTGGCCGCCGTCTCGCCCGCGGAGGGCCGGTTAGGGCAGGGCCAGCCGCCGTCCGGCGCGTATGTTAGCGCTCAGCGACGTGCCGCCGCGACGCGCAGTCGCCGCGGCGGACGCGTGCGTGCCGGCCGGTGGCTCCGACTCTGCCGCGCAACGAGGCGGCCGAGCCCCTCGGAGTGTATGCCGCCGGATCTTGAACGGGGGGTGAGGCATGGGGCGTGCAAGGCCGCAGCGGTGGTTGGTGCTGCTCCTCGTCGCGATGCTGGTGCCGGTCGGGCTCTGGGGTGTGGCCCAGGCGCAGACGGCGAAAACGCTGGTCATCGCGATCGGCGCCGATCAGACTGGCATGGATCCGCAGACCGTCGAGAACAACGAGTCGGGCTTCATCATGTCGACGATCTACGACTCGATCGCGAACTACAAGGTCGGGTCGAGCATCCCCGGCCCGGGCCTCGCGGAATCCTGGATCATCTCCCCCGACGGCAAGGTGTACACGTTCAAGCTGCGGCACGGCGTCACGTTTCACGACGGGACGCCGATGAACGCCCATACGGTCGCGGCCGACGTCGACCGCGCGATCAATCCGCAAAACCCGTGTTACGTCTTCAACCGCAAGTCCGTCGACACGTATGACGACTTCACGTTCGGGTCGGTGAAGGACAACAGCGTCGTCAAGATGGACGCCGTTGACGACTACACCCTGCGCTTTACGCTGTCGAAGCCGAACGCGCCGTTCCTCTCCAGTCTCGCGATGGTCTGGCAGGGGATCGTCTCGCCTGAGGCGACCAAGAAGTACGATTGCGACGCGAGCCAGCATCCGGTGGGGACGGGGCCGTTCAAGTTCGTGGAGGCGGTCCGCAACGACCACGTCACCGTCGACGCCAACGCGGGCTACTGGGGCGGACGGCCCAAAGTGGACCGCATCGTGTTCCAGGTCGTCCCCGAGAGCGCGACCCGGATGCTCAAGCTCGAACGGAACGAGGTGCAGGTGCTCGCCGACGTGCCGCCGTCCGATTACGCGCGGGTGACCGGGAACAAGGCGCTGAAACTGTACTCCCAGGCCGGCCTGACGATTCTCTACGTCGGGATGAACAACGGCCTGGATCCTTTCAAGGACAAGCGCGTCCGCCAGGCGATGAACTACGCCGTGGACAAGGAGGCGATCAACAAGGGCCTCTACGGCGGCGCGACGACGGCGACGCAGGGCATGCCGCCGGTGCTCTGGGGCTACGCCAAGGATGTCAAGGCCTATCCGTACGACGTCGCCAAAGCCAAGGCGCTGCTCAAGGAGGCCGGGCTCGCCAACGGGTTCACCGCGGACATGATGGTGTACGCGAACCCGCGCGGCTACAACCCGATCGGCGGCGCGAAGCTCGGGGAGGCCGTTCAGGGATACCTGGCCAAGGTTGGTGTGACGGCCAAGATCACGCAGTACGAGTGGGGCGCCTATCTCCAGCGGCTCCGCCACACGGAATGGTCGGGCTTCGCGATGTGCGGGTGGTCGGGCGACAACGGCGACCCGGACAACTTTCTGGGCGACCTGTTCGAGTGGAACGAAGCGAACGGCACGGCGCGGACCAACAACTGCACGCGGCATCACAACGCGGCGTTCGACAAGCTGCTGCAGCAGGGCCGCCTGGTCTCCGACCAGGCGAAGCGGGCGCAGATCTACGCGCAGGCCAACCGGATCCTCCACGACGACGCGCCGGGGATCTTCATCAACTACACGAACCAGGTGCGGGCGGCCCGGACGACCGTGCGCGGGTTCACGCTGAACCCCCTGCAGATGTTCTTCCACATGGAGCAGGTGTCGCTGCAGTAGCGGCGGCGCCTCGGGTCCTCGGGCCCGGCGCACCCGTCAGGCGGGGCGCCGGGCCCGGTCTCTTCCAGGATGCTTCGCTACATCGCGCGCCGCCTCGTCCAACTTCTCCCCGTGCTCCTCGGGGTGAGCGTGCTCGTGTTTCTCGGGATGCACCTCGTGCCCGGCGACGTCGCGCAGCTGCTGCTGGGCGAAAAGGGGACGGAGGCCGACCTGGCGCGGCTCCGCCACCAGCTCGGGCTGGACCAGCCGCTCTACGTGCAGTACGGCCGCTTTCTCGCCGGCGCCGTCCGCGGGGACTTCGGCGCCTCGATTCGGACGCGGCAGGCGGTGATCTGGGAGATCGGTCAGGCGCTGCCGGTCACGGTTGAGTTGAGTCTCGCGGCGCTGGTGTTCGCGGTCGCCTGCGGCCTCGCGATCGGCGTGGTCGCCGCGCGCCACGCGCGCACCGCGGTCGACACGATCGCGATGGTCGGCGTGCTCGTCGGCGTCTCGATGCCGATTTTCTGGACGGGCATCCTGCTGCTGCTGGTCTTCGGCGGCATGCTCGGCTGGCTGCCGCTCGGCGGCATCTTCGATGAGGGCATGATGTTTCGCCGCGTCACCGGTATGCCGCTGATCGACGGGCTCCTGACCTGGAACCTGCCCCTGGTGACGAGCCACCTCCGGCACCTCGTCCTGCCGGCGGTCGCGCTCGGCGCCACGTCGATGGCGACGGTGGCGAGGATGTCGCGGTCGACGATGCTCGAGGTGCTCGGCCTGGACTACGTGCGCACGGCGCGGGCGAAAGGCGTCGCGGAGCCGCGGGTGGTCCGGCGGCACGCGCTCCGCAACGCGCTGCTGCCCATCGTCACGCTCGTGGGGCTGCAGCTCGGCCTGCTGCTGAGCGGCGCGGTGCTGACCGAGACGATCTTCGCGCTCCCCGGTCTGGGGCGGCTCGCGATCACGAGCGTGCTGGCGCGCGACTATCCGGTCGTGCAGGGCGTCGTGCTGATCGCCGCCGCGATTTTCGTCCTGGCCAATCTTGTGGTGGACGTCCTGTACGCGTACCTTGATCCCCGGATCCGGTACCAATGACCACGGCCGCGCGCGCGCTGCCCCACCGGCGCGCCGCCGCGCTCTCGTGGCGGCGCATGGCGCGGAGCCCCAATCTGCTCGTCGGCCTGCTCATCCTCGTCCTGGTGGTCGGCGCCGCGCTCTTTGCGGGATTCCTGGCGCCCTACAGTCCGATCGACCAGTCGTTCGCCGACCAGCTGCGGCCCCCGTCGGGAAGCCACCTGTTCGGCACGGACGAGTTCGGCCGCGACATCTTCTCGCGGGTGCTCTACGGCGCGCGGATCGCGCTGACGGTCGGCGTGATCTCGGATGGTATCGCGCTCGCGACGGGAGTCGCGGCCGGGGTCGTCGCCGGATACTTCGGCGGCCTCCCGGATTCGCTGGTCATGCGCACGGTGGACGTGATGCTGGCGTTTCCCTATCTGCTGCTGGCGATGATCGTCGTAGCGATTCTCGGGCCCAGCCTGACCAATGCGATGATCGCCATCGGCATCGTCTACACGCCGCAGTTCGCGCGCCTGGTGCGCGGCGCCGTGCTGGGGATTCGGGAGCAGGAGTTCGTCGAGGCGGCCGGTGCGATCGGCGCGGGCTCGGTGCGCGTCCTCGCGCGGCACGTGCTGCCCAATATCCTGTCGCCGATCATCGTGATGGCGACGCTGACGGTCGGGTTTACGATCGTCGAGACTGCCGGCCTGTCGTTCCTCGGGCTCGGCGCCGCGCCGCCGACGCCGGAGTGGGGCTCGATGCTGGCGACCGGCCGGTCGTACATGCTCACGGCGCCGTGGATCGCGACCTTCCCGGGGCTGGCCATCCTGGTGACCGTCGTCGGCTTCAACCTGGTCGGTGACGGCCTGCGCGACCTGCTCGATCCCCGGCTGCGCGGCCGCGGCTTCTAGGCGCTCCAGAACCCGCGCGTCCCGCCCCTCGTATGAGATGGGCAGGACCCCCGGCGGCGCACCGTCGAAGCGTGAGGTGCCGCGGCGTTCGGGAGGTTCCCTGTGCAGGTGTCGGAGCTCGGAATCCGGGTGCGGTATGCGGAAACGGATCAGATGCGGGTGGCGCACCACGCGAGCTATCTGGTTTGGTTCGAGGCCGGCCGCACCGAGTTGATCCGGGCCTGTGGGCGGTCCTATGCGCAGCTCGAGGAGGACGGATGGCTCCTCGTCGTGATCGAAGCGCATTGCCGTTACCGGCACCCGGCCCGGTACGACGACGTCCTCGCGCTCCGCACGAGCTTCCGAGAGGTCGGCCCGGCGCGCGTGGCGTTTGCGTATGAGCTGCGGCGGGCCGCCGACGGGACGGCGCTCGCGGACGGATGGACGGTGCACGCGGCGGTCGACCGCACGGGCCGTGTGCGCCGGGTCCCGATGGAGCTTCGCCGGCTCCTGGCACGGGCGGCAGGAGCGGTGATCGAGCCGAAGAAGCAATAATATCCCGGCTGTGCACGGCGCGGGTCTCCGGCGCCGGAACCGCGGGATGGAAAGGTGGCTGTTCGCAATGATCGACGACGACAAGGCACCGGAGGTCCAGGGCGACGACATCGACCTCGCCCGGATGCCGGCCCTGGCCGAGCGGCAGATCGTGCAGGGCACGGTGGTGCGGGTGGACAGCGAAGGCGTGCTCGTGGACGTCGGCGCGAAATCCGAGGGCTTCATCCCGCCCAAGGAACTGTCGGCCCGCGGCGACGCCGTCGAAGGCATCACGGTCGGCGACAAGATCGACGTGTACGTGATGAAGGTGGAGGGCGAGGAAGGGAACATTCTGCTCAGCAAAAAGCGCGCGGACCTCGCCCGCGCCTGGGACCGCGTGCAGGACGCGCATCGGGAGGGAACCGTCCTCCACGCGATGGTCGTCGACAAGGTCAAAGGCGGCCTCGTGGTCGACCTCGGGCTCCGGGGCTTCGTGCCCGGCAGCCACGTCGATCTCTCCGAGGCGAAGGGCCGGCAGTTCGAAGCGCTCGTCGGACAGAGCATTCCGCTCAAGGTCATCGAGGTCGACCGCGGCAAGGGGCGGGTCATTCTGTCCCACAAGATCGCGGTGTCCACGGAGCGGACGAAACGCCGGGGCGAGCTCCTGCAGTCGCTCGAGGAGGGCGAGGTTCGGGACGGCGTCGTCAGGCGGCTGACGGACTTCGGCGCGTTCGTCGACATCGGCGGCGTGGACGCGCTCCTGCCGATCAGTGAGATGTCGTGGACGTACATCAAACACCCGTCGGAAGTGGTGCGCCGGGGCCAGCACCTCAAGGTGGCGGTGCTGCGGGTCGATCGCGAGGCCGGACGCATCTCGCTCGGGCTCAAACACATCCTGCCCGATCCGTGGCAGCGCATCGGCGAGACGTACCGCCCGGGGCAGACGGTCTCGGGGAAGGTGGTGCGGACCGTCGCTTCCGGCGCATTCGTCCGCCTCGGAGACGTGGACGCGTTCATCCCAATATCCGAGCTGGCGGAGAAACGCGTCGGGAAGGTGGAAGACGTGCTCGCCGCGGGGCAGACGGTCGAGGCGCTGATCACGGAGATCCGGGCGGAAGAGCGGCGGATGATTCTCAGCCTGAAGCGGCTCGCCCGCGCCCGCGAGCGCGATCAGGTCAAAGAGTACATCTCGAACCAGGAGCCCTCGGGACGCGTCACGATCGGCGACATCGCGGGCGACCTGTTGCGGCGGGCCGTGACCGCGCCGGAGCCGGCCGCGGACGGGCCCGCGCCCGCGGCCGAGGCCGCGGACGGCGAGGCGGGGACCCGCGACCACGAGCCGCAGGAACCCGCGGCCCACACGCCCACGCCGCCCTCCGGCACCGCCAAGGCCCGCTAGGTGCCGCCGGGTCCGGCACCGGAACGACGGACCGCCCCGGCGCCCCCCGCGCCCGCGGATTCTTCGCACATCCTGTTCGACGTCCGGGATGGGGTGGCGCTTCTCACCGTCAACCGCCCCGAGCAGCGGAACGCGATGACCTGGGCGATGTATCAGCGCTTGGTGGATGTCTGCGGGGAGGTGGACCGCGACGACCGCATCCGCGTCCTCGTGATTACCGGCAGCGGCGGCCGCGCCTTCATCTCCGGGACGGACATCTCGCAGTTTCCGGCGTTCCGCGGCAATCCGCAGGCCGGGATCGACTACGAGGAGCGGATCGATGCGGTCATCGGCCGGCTGGAATCGGTGGCCAAGCCCACGATCGCCTCGGTGCGGGGATTTGCGGTCGGTGGCGGCATGACGATCGCGCTCGCCTGCGATCTCCGGGTGGCCGCCGAGGACGCCCGGTTCGGCATTCCCATCATCCGCCTCGGGAACTGTCTCTCCCAGAAGAACTACGCCCGCATCGTCGCGCTGATCGGACCGGCGCGCGCGAAAGAGATGATCTACACGGCGCGCCACGTCGACGCGCGTGAGGCGCTCGGCTGGGGCCTGGTAAACGACGTCGTGCCGGCCGAGATGCTCGAGACGCGGACGCGCGAGCTCGCCGAGGCGATCGCCCAGGCCCCGCCGCTCACATTGCGCGTGAGCAAGGAGGCCGTCCGGCGGGCGATCAACCGCTTGGTCCCCGAGGATCCCGGGCACGATCTCGTCGAAACCTGCTACAACAGCGCCGACTTCCAGGAAGGCGTCGCCGCGTTTCTTGACAAGCGCACGCCTCACTGGACGGGTCGCTGAACGCCCCGGCGTTCTCAGGAGGCAAGAGATGAGCGTCGTGCACCTCGCGCGGGCCCGCGTCTATCAGGAGAAGCGTCCCAACCGGCGGGCCTACCTGGGGGACTTTCCCGATCCGATCCGGTACGGCGTGAACACCGGTATCAAGGCGTTTTATCAGATCGAGCCGGAGGAGGAACTGCCGAGCACGCTGGACCACCTCGTCGGCGCGGCGGCGGGCTGACTGACGGGCACCCTGGCGGGCGCGCTGGAGGCGCGCGGGATCCCGAGTCACCCGGACAAGCTCTGGACCGAAGCGGAGGGCACGATCGAGGCGCCCGACCGGGTCATGCGCCTCACCACCATGCGCGTGACCTACCATCTCCGGATTCCCAAGGGCAAGCGGGCCGAGGCCGAGCGGGCGCTCGCGGTGTTCGAGCGCGGCTGCCCGGTGGCCCAGACCCTCAAGGGGTGCGTGGAGATCTCGCACGCCCGGGAGATCACCGAGGAATGACGGGCGCGGGGGCGCACAGGAGAAGCGCCGCCGGTGGACGAAATCTAAGCCGGCGGCATCGAGGCCGCGGACGATGGAGGATTCCCGATGACGTACGTGTTTCGCTGTGGATCCTGCCGGCATGAGTTCGAGATCATCGCGACCGTGGCCGAGTACGGGAGTCGGGGGCTTCCGGCGTGCCCCAATTGCGGGACGGCGGCCGCCAAACGCGTGTACACGCCGGTCATGGTCATGACCGGGGCCGGGACCGCCGCGCCGGATGTCGGCGGAGGACCGGCGTCGGGCGGATGCTGCGGCGGCGGTATGTGCGGGTGTCAGCACTGATCACCGCGTGATGGCGGAAGCGTTCGCGCGGCCGGCTGGCATCACCAGCCGGCCGCGGCGCGTTTGTGTGCGGACCGGGACAGTGTAGGGAGGGACCCGTTGCTCCGGCAGCGTCTTGCGGCACGCGAACGGGAGGGCCATCCGATCCGGGTCGGCGTGGTCGGCGCCGGCCGGTTTGGAACGATGATCGTCTGTCAGCTCGCGGCGATGCCGGGCATGCGGCCCTCCGTGGTCGCCGATCTCGACCTGGCCCGCGCCCGTGCCGCGCTGGCCCACGGCGGCGTGGCCGGGGACCGCGTCATCCACGCCGATCGGGCCGGCCACGCCAACCCCGTGATTGCGCGCGGTGATTCCGTGGTGACGGCCGACGCGGCGGTGGTGGTCGACAGCGACGTGGACGTGGTCGTGGATGCGACCGGGAGTCCGGAGGCGGCCGCGGCCACCGCGCTCGCGGCGATCCGCCGGGAGCGGCACGTCGTGATGGTGACGGTCGAAGCCGACGTGCTGGCGGGCGCGGTCTTCCGCCGCGCCGCGGACGGCGCCGGGGTCGTGTACTCGGCGGCGTACGGTGACCAGCCGGCGCTCATCTACGAGCTGTATGATTGGGCGGCCGCGCTCGGCTTCGACGTCGTCGCCGCGGGCAAGGGCACGAAGTACCTGCCGGCGTACCGCAAGGGCGTCCCCGACGACGTCTGGGAGCGGTACGGCATGTCGGAGACGGCCGCGACCGGACTCAATCCCAAAATGTACAACTCCTTCACCGACGGCACGAAGTCGGCGATCGAGATGGCCGCCGTCGCGAACATGACGGGCCTCCATCCCGACGTCCGCGGCATGCACTTCCCGCCGGTCGGGACCGACCGGCTGCCGGAGGTGCTGAAGCCCGCCTCCGACGGCGGCATCCTGCGCGGCAGCGGCGTGGTGGAGGTCGTGAGCTCGATCGACCGCGACGGCCGCCCCGTGCCCTACGACCTGCGGTGGGGCGTCTACGTCGTTTTCACGTCCCCGCGGCCGTACGTGCGCGCCGCCTTTCGCGAGTACGGCCTGTCCGTGGATCGCACGGGCCGGTACGCGTCGTTCTATCGGCCGTATCACCTCGTGGGGTTGGAACTGCCGATCAGCGCCGCGCGCGCGGTGCTCGACGGCGTGCCGACGGGCACCCCGCGAACAGTCCCATGCGCGGCCGTGGCGTCGGCCGCCAAGCGCGCGCTGCGGCCCGGCGACATGCTCGATGGGGAGGGTGGCTCGACCGTATACGGCCTGGCCGACGACGCCCTCGCCGCGGCACGGGAGCGGCTGCTGCCGATCGGCCTGTCGCACGGGGCGCGCGTGGTCCGCGCGGTGCCCGAAGACGGACTCGTCCGTCTCGACGACGTGGAGCTCGACACGTCGTCGGCGCTCTACCGCCTGTGGGAGGACCAGCAGCGGCTCCTGGAGGGCGGCGGGGAGGAGATGGAGCGGCCGCGGCGCGAAGCGAATCCGCGGCGTCAGTAGGAGGCGCGCATGAGCGAGTGGCCCGGCACGATGATCAAGTGCTTCACGGACCAGGGGATCCGGCTCGTGACGTATGTGCCGGACAAGGTCCTGATCCCGCTGATCGACGGGTTTCAGACGCACCCCCAGGTGACCGCGTTCTCCGCGACGCGTGAGGAGGAGGCGGTGGGCATCGCGGCCGGCGCCTCGCTCGGGGGAACGCCGTCGGCCGTGCTCATGCAGAGCAGCGGGTTCGGCAACGTCCCCAACGCGCTCGCATCGCTGCTGGTGCCGTATCAACTGCCGGTCGTGCTCGTGATCTCGGAACGCGGCGTGCTCGGCGAGTTCAACGCGGTCCAGGTGCCGATCGCCCGGGTGATCAGGCCGGCGCTGGATGCGCTCGGGATCCCGCACGTCACGCTCGAACGGGAAGACGAGGTGGATTTTCTCGTCACCCGGAGCGTTCATCAGTGCCACCGGACGCAGCAGCCCGCGGCGCTGATCCTGTCGCCGCGGCTGACCGGCGGCAAGATGGAGGGCTAGCGGGGCGATGGACTCAAGAGCAGGAGGCCGCGTAGCGGCCGGAGGTCCCTGGGCCTACGGCGTGAGCCAGAACGCCCAGACGGGGCAGGAGGTCCCTGGGCCTACGGCGTCAGCCAGAACGCCCAGACGGGGCAGGGAGGCCCCTGGGCCTACGCCGTGAGCCAGAACGCCCAGACGGGAGCACGGAGATGCGCGACAAGGTGGTCAGGAAGGCGATGAGCCGGCTCGACCTGACGCGGCGGCTCGTCGGCAGCCTGACGCACGGCGAGATCGTCGTGGCGGGCATAGGAAACGCCAACTTCGATCTGTTCGCGGCCGGCCACCGGCCCGAGAACTTCTACATGCTGGGCAGCATGAGCCTCGCGGTGCCGATCGCACTCGGCGTCGCGCTCGCGCAGCCCTCGCGCCGGGTGTTCGCGATCGAAGGCGACGGCTCGGTGTTGATGAATCTCGGCGCGCTCGCCACCGTCGCCATGCTCGCGCCGCACAACCTCACCATTATCGTCTGGGACAACGGGACGTACCAGATTACCGGCGGGCAGCCGGCCGCCACCGCCGAGGCGACCGATCTCGTCGCCGTGGCGCGCGGCGCAGGGATCGTGCAGAGTGCCTGGGCGCACGACGCGGTGGAGTTCGAACGGCTCGTCGGCGAGGCGCTCACGGGCCGCGGCCCGCGCTTCATCGGCGCCCGCGTGAATCAGGAGCCCGGCGCGGCCCGCCCCGAGCGCGATCCCGTGATCGTGAAGGACCGGTTCATGCGGGGCATCGGCGCGAAACGCGTCGATTCGGCCTAGCGCGGCCCGCGGTTGACGATGGCCCTGCACCGGTTTACCCCGCCCGCCTTTCACACGACGATGGCGACCCGCGACCCGGCGCTCGTCGTCGAGTCCGGCGACACCGTTGAGACGACGACCGTGGACGCCCGCGGGCAGGACGCTTCCGGGCGGCAGGTGACCGAACGCGGCAACCCGCAGACCGGGCCGTTCGCCGTGCGCGGCGCCGAGCCGGGGGACCGGCTCACGGTACGCCTCCTGTCGCTGCGTCCGAACCGGCGCTGGGGATGGAGCAACGGGGCGATCTCGCCGAACGTCCTCGAACCCGAGGCCATCCGGGACGCGCCGGCACCGTCGCCCGCGCGGTGGGACGTCGACGTGGAGGCGGGGACGGCTACGCTCCTCGAGCCCGACACCCGGCTCGGCCGGCTGGTGCTTCCGCTCGCGCCGATGGTCGGCTGCTTCGGCGTCGCGCCGGCGCGGGGACAGGCGATCTCCACCGCGACGTCGTCGACGCACGGCGGCAACATGGACTACCGCCGGTTCGTCGAGGGGGTTACGGTGCACTTTCCGGTGTTCGTGCCGGGCGCGCTCTTCTACATCGGCGACGGGCACGCGGTGCAGGGCGATGGGGAGATCGTCGGCACCGGCGTGGAAATCTCGTTCGACGTGCGCTTCACGCTGACGCTCACCAAAGGGGCGGCGATCGAGTGGCCGCGCGGCGAGACGGCGGACGAGATCTTTACGGTCGGAAACGCGCGGCCGCTCGACCAGTGCGTCCAGCACGCGACGACTGAGATGGTCCGCTGGCTCGTCGGCGACTTCGGCCTCGACACGCGCGGCGCCCACGTGCTGCTCGGCCAGGCCGTGCGGTACGATCTGGCGAACATGTACGACCCCGCCTACACGATGGTGTGCCGGCTCCCGAAGCGATGGCTGCCGCCGGCCCGTACCTAACCACGCGTCCCGCGCGGTCTGACAGGTGAAGATCGCCCGCGTCGAGGTCTACGGCTACGACCTACACTACGTCCACGGCACCTACGTGATGTCCGGCGGCCGCGAGGCGGCCGCCCTCGCGAGCACCGCCGTCCGCCTCGTCACGGACGAGGGGGCGGAGGGGTGGGGCGAGGTGTGCCCGCTCGGGACGACGTACCTGCCGGCCTTTGCGGACGGCGCCCGGGCCGCGATCCGGGCGATGGCGCCGGCGCTGCTCGGCCTGGACCCGCGTCAGGTGGGGGCGGTCGGCGACCGCCTTGATGCGGCGCTCCGCGGGCACGGGTACGCCAAGAGTCCCATCGATGTCGCGTGCTGGGATCTCCTGGGGCAGGCGACCGGCTGCCCGCTGGCGACGCTGCTCGGCGGTCGCCGGCAGGACGCATATCCCCTCTACATCGCCGTGCCGCTCGGGACGCCGGCGGACATGGCCGCCTACGCGGCCGCGCGGCGTGCCGAGGGCGTGCACCGGTTTCAACTCAAA
Organism: bacterium; assembly: GCA_035945995.1. NCBI lineage: Bacteria > bacterium. The sequence continues at coordinate 31,898 of DASYZR010000070.1, read as the reverse complement.
GTCGGCGGCCGGCCGGCGGAGGACCGCGCACGGGTCGAGCGGGTGCTCGAAGCGACGGACGACGACGACATCGTGATCGCGGACGCGAACGGCGGCTGGGCGTTGCAGGACGCGATCGTCGCCGTGCGCCTCCTGGAGCCGCTCCCGCGGGTGTACCTGGAGCAGCCGTGTGCCACCCTCGAGGAATGTCTGGCCGTGCGCCGGCACACGACGCTCCCGATGGTCCTCGACGAGGTGATCACCGACGTGCCGTCGCTGCTACGGGCCGCCGCGGCGGGAGGGCTCGAAGCCTTCAACCTCAAGATCAGCAAGGTGGGCGGCCTCACGAAGGCCCGCGTGCTTCGCGACCTCGCGGAGGCGCTGGGTCTCAGGGTGACGATCGAGGACACCTGGGGCGGCGACCTGGTGACGGCCGCCGTGAGTCACCTCGCGGCGAGCACATCGGCCCGCGCGCTGTTCACCGTTTCCTTCATGAACGACTGGGTGCGGGAGCACGTCTGCGGCTACGCGCCGCGGTCGCGCGGCGGCGTGGGCGCCGCGCCCACCGCGCCCGGCCTCGGCGTCGGGGTGGACCGCGCGCTGCTCGGCGCACCGCTCTTCACGGCCGCGGCCTAGCCGACCCGTAGTCACACCACCGCCGCACCGGGCACACCTCACAGCGCGGCCGCCTCGCCGCGCAGACCTCGCGGCCGTGGCGGACCAGCAGGCGATGGAACGGCCCGTAGCGAGACACGGGGACGACCGCTTCCATCCAGTCGTGGGCGTCCTCGGTCGACATGCGCGGCGGGATGAGGCCGAGGCGCCGCCCGACGCGGTCGACGTGCGTATCGACCGCGAAGGCCGGCTTCGCGAGGGCGAACTGCAACACGATCGCCGCGGTCTTCGGCCCCACCCCGGGGAGGCTGCGCAGCCAGGCCCGCGCCCGCCCGCGGGGCCATCGCCTGAGGAAGGCGAGCGAGAGCCGCCCGCGCTCGCGCGCCACGCGACGCAGCACCGCCCGGATTCGCGGCGCTTTCACCCGGGCCAGGCCGGCGGGACGGATCGCCGCGGCGATCTGCGCTGTCGACGCCCGATACAGCGCCTCCCACGTCGGAAAGCGCGCGCGCAGCCGGGCGAATGCGCGGTCGCGATTCGTGTCGCTTGTGTGCTGGGAGAGAATCGTGCCGACGAGCGTGCCAAGTGGATCGCGCGAGCGCCACAACGGCAGGCGGTGCCGCCGGCGCAGCACGCCGTCGACCGCCGCGGCCTTGCGGCGTACGCGGGGCGAAGGCAAGACTCTATCAGGGGACACGGGTGCGCCCTTCAAGACGAAACACACGAAGCTCCTGCTCGTCCTTCTCCCGGTTCTCTTCACCAGTTCGAACCAAGCCTCACAGTCTCTCCACGTGTTTCGCATGACTCTCCAACAGGTCGTTCACCGCCTCCGGGTATTGTCGGGGCAGAGGAGGAGGTGACCTGTGCAACAACTCATCGCCCTTGTTATTGCGGTTCTTGTCCCGTTCCTTGGACTTAGCGGAGTCAGTCAAGCGCAGTCGGCCGCGGAGATCGACGGAGACATTCAGGCGTCGATTGCCAGAATGGAACCGTGACACTGGACTCAGCCGGCAATCAGGAAACGGTCTATGCGTCCGACACGACCGCGGTGGCGGTCGAGTCGTCCAGCGTGCCGTTCTGCACGCTGGAAGGATATGTCGGCGCGCCGGCGGCGGCCTCGGTGGTGCCGTACGGCAACGAGTTTCTTGCGACACAGATCGCGGTGACCGGTCCGGTTGCCGTCGTCCCGGCTACCACGCGGCGATCGTACCGTTGCCGATCGTCGGTTCCGTCCTCGGTACGGTCCTCGTCGATGGGCTGCTGTATCTTCTGACCCATGCCGGCGATGGCGCCTACTATCGCTATCCTTATTACGGGGCGTACTACCGGCATTACTACAGTGCCCGGTATAGGCCGTACCGGGGATACTATCCGGCGTCGGCTCCGGTCGTCTCGGTGGCGGAAGCATTGAGCGGAGTGGTGCTCGGGATTGTCACGGTTGATCAGTATCAATACCTGGCCGTGCGGGACCGCGATGGACAGCTGCGACGGTATCCGTACTACGGCCCGTACCGCCCTTACTATTACCGGCCCGCCTACCGGCCGTACGCCGGTGCCTATGTCAACATTTCAATTCGAGCACCCGTGGCACAGGGCGATCCGCATTGGGACGCTCCACGATATGCGATGGAGCGCATTAGCCAGACCGTGACGGCCGCAACCAGCATATCAACGGCCGCAGCAGCAGCCCGTTTGCCTGCGGCCCCGGACGGACACCGCCGCGAGGGTCTGCGGCAGGACCGCATGGAAATGAAGCGGAACGGTGCCGGGTGGCGTCCGACGTTGATCTCATCGTCACCGGCGCGGACGTAGTCACCCCGTCGGCGGTTCGTCGGTGTGACATCGGCGTCCGCGACGGCCGTATTATCGCGCTCGGCGTACCGGGGAGCCTCGGGGACGCCGGGACGGTGATCGACGCTTCCGGGAAGGTCGTGCTGCCCGGTGTGATCGATCCCCACGTGCACTGCCGTATCCACAGCCATCACGTCGACGATCTGCCCACGGTCCTCGCGGCGGCCGCGGCCGGTGGGGTCACCACCGCGCTCGTCCACCTCCTGCCGAACGCCGCCGTCGCCGCGACCCCGCGCGACCTGCTCGAGGAGTTCCGCGACCTCGGGCAGCGTGAGGCGCCGATCGACTTTGCGTTCCACGCCTGGTTGCCGGAGCGCGAGGGCACGCTCGACCAGATTCCCGAGTTGCTCGCCGCCGGCGTCCCGTCGTTCAAGCTGTTCTGCGCCTACAAGTCGATCGGCCGCATGGCCTCGGATCCGTTCCTGCTCCGCGCGATGGCGGTGATCGCGCATCACCGCGGCCTGCTCCTCGTCCACGCGGAAGACGGCGAGTTGATCGACGCGCGCATCGCTGCGCGGCGCGGGCTGGGCCGGGTCGCGGCGTCCGACTATCTCTGGACGCACCCGGACGAGGCCGAGTGGCTGGCCATCGCGAAGACCCGATACTATGCCCGGGCCACCGGCTGCCCGCTCTATGTGGTTCACGTCAGCACCCCGCGCGGGCTCGACCTCATCGATGAGGCGCGCCGCGACGGGCAGGCGGTCTGGGCCGAGACCTGCGTGCAGTATCTCGAATTGACGGACGAGGCGCTGACGCGGTGGGGGCCGCTGGCCAAGATCAGTCCGCCGCTGCGCGACCGGGCGGCGAACGAGGGGCTGTGGCACCATCTGGCCTTGGGCCGGATCGACACCGTGGGGTCCGATCACTCGCCTCATTCTCGGGAAACGAAGGCCCCCGGGTATCGCGACATCTTCGAGGCATGGTACGGCGCTCCGGGGGTCCAGACGCTGCTGCCGGTCATGTGGGACGCCTTCCGCCGGCGATCGCTGCCGCTGCCGCTGCTCGCCCGGGTCCTGAGCGAAGCGCCGGCGCGCCTCTTCGGCCTCGACCGCAAGGGCGCGATCGCGCCGGGCCTGGACGCCGACCTGGTCGTCGTCGATCCGGATCGCGAGGTGGAGATCCGCGGCGAAGACCAGCTCGGCAACAGCGGATACACGTTGTACGAGGGCCGGCGCGTCCGCGGATGGCCCGTGACGACGCTCCGGCGCGGCGAGGTGCTGCTCGAGCACGGCATCCTGCCCCCGTCCCGGGGGCGCGGCGGCGGGCGGTTTGTCGCCCGGCGGCCGTAGCACGACGGCCGGCATAGGGGACGGCACCAATGCCCAAGACCATCCGGCAAACGGTTTCGTTGAAGGCCAGTCCGCGCGCCGTGTACGAGGCGCTCGTGGACTCGCACACACACGCGGCGTTTCCCGGGAAGCCGGCGCGGATCGACCGGCGTCCCGGAGGCCGGTTCACCGCGTACGGCGCTACCTCGAGGGGGTCACCGTCGACCTGGCGCCCAACCGGAAGATCGTGCAGCTGTGGCGGTCGCAGAACTGGCCGCCCTTCCATTACTCGACGGTCACCTTCGCGCTGGCCCCCGTGCGCGGTGGCACGCGCCTCCGGTTCACCCAGGAAGGCGTGCCGAACCGGGATTACGCCGCGAAGCGCAGCGGGCGGGTGTCTAGCTACTGGGAGAAGATGAAGCGGTTCCTGGAGCGGTAGACGCCGCCGCGCGCTCGGGTTGCGGCCGCCCCAGCAGCGGCGGCAGTTCGACGGGCGCCACGCGAACGCGGACGTCGACGATCGTGGCTCCGCGCTCGTGGACGATCACGGGGTTGCAATCCAGTTCCGCGATCTGCGGCAGATCCTCGACCATCCCGCCGATCCGCAGCAGCACGTCGGTCAGGGCGTTCACATCCGCCGGCGGCCGCCCCCGGATCCCCGCGAGCGCCGGAGCGATCTTGAGGCCCTCGATCATCTCACGCGCGTCCTCCTCGGTGAACGGAGTGAGCCGCACGCCCACGTCGTGCAGCACCTCCACGAACGTGCCGCCGGCCCCGCATGCGACGACCGGACCGAAGCGGGGGTCGTGGACGACGCCGACGATCATCTCGATCCCGGGGGCGGCCATCGATTGGACGAGCCACCCCGCCGGGGCGTGGCCGGCCGCCGTCAGGGTGTTCTCGAGATCGTCGGCGGCCGCGCGCACCGCCGCCGCGGTGCCGAGGCCGAGCCGGACGGCGCCGAGGTCCGTCTTGTGCAGCAGGCCCGGTCCCACGGCCTTGAGCGCGACCGCCGGGGTCCCGGTCTCGCGGATCAGGTCCTCCGCCGCGGCCGCCGCGGCCGCCGGCGTGGAGGCCGCGTGCTGCGGGGCGAGCGGCAGGCCGTAGCATCGCAGCAGGGCGTAGGTCTCGTCGGCGGTAAGCCACCCGTCGCCGCGCCCGAGGGCTGCGGCGACGACGGCCACGGCGTCCGCGCGCCTCACGTTGGAGAGATGCGGGGGGGTGCCGACCGGCCGGGCCCGCCAGGCGCCGTAACCGGCGGCCCTCGCCAACGCGATCCCGGCGGCCTCGGGGAAGGCGTACGAGGGCAGGCGGACGTCCGGCGCGCGCAACGCGTCCGGCACGCCGCGGGCCGACATGAAGACCGTGACGATCGGCTTGCGCCGGTCGGTCTCCCGGGCGGCGTCGACGAGGGCGCGGGCCACATCACCCGCCTGGGTGACGAGCGGCGGAACGAAGATGACGACCACGGCATCCACCTGAGGATCGGCGGCGACGATCCGGACCGTTTCCCGGTAGTGGTCGGCGGTGGCCGACGCGAGCATGTCCACGGGGTTCTGCACGCTGGCTTCCGCCGGGAGGATGGCGCGCAGTCGGGACCGTGTCTCCTCGCCAAACGTCGGGAGGATGAGGCCCTCCGCCTCGCAGGCGTCCGCGCAGAGAACACCCGCGCCGCCGCCGTTGGTGATCACGGCGGCGCGGTTCCCGGCGGGCGTCGGCTGATTGGCCAGGAGCGAGGCGACGTCGAAGAGTTCCTCGAGCGTGTCCGTCCGGATGACGCCGGCCTGCCGGAACAGCGCGTCGACGGTGACGTCGGAGGCGACGAGCGCGCCGGTATGCGACGAGGTCGCCCGGGTGCCGGCCGGAGAACGCCCGCTCTTCACGGCAATGATCGGTTTCATGCGCCCGACCCGGCGGGCGATCCGGGCGAACCGGCGCGGATTTCCGAACGACTCGAGGTACAAGAGGATGAGGTCCGTCGCGGGGTCGGTGTCCCAGTAGTTCAACAAATCGTTGCCGGAGATGTCCGCCTTGTTCCCCACGGAGACGAACGTAGAGAGGCCGAGGCCGAGCGAGGCGGCGTAGTCGATGATCGCAAGACCCAACGCCCCGCTCTGTGTCGAAAACGCGACGCGTCCGGGCGGCGGCATCTGCGGCGCAAAGGTGGCGTTGAGCCGGATGGCCGGATTCGTGTTCAGAAGGCCCATGCAGTTGGGACCGATGAGCCGCATCCCGCTGGTCCGGCAGATCCGGACCAGCTCGGCCTGGCGCGCCTTGCCTTCGGGGCCGCCTTCGGCAAAGCCGGCCGAAATGACGACGAGGGCCCGCACGCCCTTATCCGCGCACTGGGCGGCGACGGTGGTCACCTGCGCGGCGGGAACCGTCACGACGGCCAGGTCGATCGGGCTCGGGACGTCTCCGACGGTGCGGTAGGCGGGCACGCTCTGCACGACGGAGGCGGCGGGGTTCACGGGATAGACCGGCCCCTCGAACCCGTCGCGCAGCAGGTTGTGGAACACTTCGCCGCCGATCGTGCCCCGGCGGCGGGACGCGCCGATGACGGCGACGGAGCGCGGCGCGAAGAAGGCGCGGAGCGCATTCCCCGCCGCGATCTGATCCCGCTGCTCGAACCGGGCCAGCGCCTCTTCGGTGAGCGACGTCGGAAACGTCACGATCAGTTCGTAGCCGCTGTAGTGCACCTCGACCGGAAACCCCGCCTCTCGGAACACATCGATCATGCGCTGGTTCTCCGGGAGCACCATCGCCTGGAAGGTCTGGATGCCGTGTTCGGCGGCGATCTCCGCGAGCTGGCCGAGGAGGATCGTGGCGACCCCGCGGCCCTGCAGGGCGTCGGCGACGGCGAAGGCCACCTCGGCCCGGTTGCCGTCGGCGGTGTTGTAGGACGCCTGCGCCACGATCTCGGCCCGCGGCCCGGCCGTCGCGACGAGGCCGACGTGACGCACATGGTCCACGGCGACGTCCCGGCGCACCTGCTGGATCAGCGCGGCGTTCGAGAGGGGGGTGAAGAACCGCATGACCCGCGCGTCCTCCGACAGCGCGGTGTAGAACTCCGCCAGTGCGGGCTCGTCGCTGGCCCGAATCGGCCGCACGTGCAGCGTGGACCCGTCGCGGAGGACGACGTCCGTCTCTCGGTGGGCGGGGTACGGAACCGTGGTGGCCATGCGGCGGGTCTGCCGGGCGCCGTCCTAGAGCGCGACCCGCCCGAGCGCGAGATCGTCGACGCGGTAGGCGAGGTCGTCCGCGTGGACGGCGACCACCCCGTCGACGGACCGGATCCACTTGAGCATGATCGCCCGGTCGCTGTGCCGGTCGACCGTGCCCGCGATGGTGACGATGCCCCCGGCGGAGGTGAGCGTCAGCGTTGCCGGGTCGATGTACAGTTCGCGGGCCAGGGTGTCGCGGACCGTCTGGAGGATGCTCTCGTCGCTGCGCAGGAAAACCTTGAGGACGTCCGCGCGCGTCACGATCCCGGCGAGGCGGCCGTCACGCAGAATCAGCACCCGGTTGATGTTGTGCCGGAGCATGAGATGCGCCAGTTCGTGGGCTTTCGTCTCCTCGGTTGCGCTGACGATGTTCTCGGTCATGATGTCGCGGGCGACGGTCCCGGTCGCCTTGCGGTACCGGGTGAACATGCGCTCGAGCCGCAGCGACCGTCCGTGCCAGGCGAGGAGGGGCGGGTCCGGCAGCGGCTCCTCTTCCTTCTGTAGCAGATCCGCCTCCGAGACGACGCCGAGGACCCGGCGGTCGTCGTCGACCACCGGCAGCCCGCTGACGCGGAACCGGAGCATGAGGTTTGCCAGTTCCCGGACCGGGGTGTCCGGCCCGGCCGTCACCACGGGGCTCGACATGATCTCGCGCGCCGTCACCTGCCGCATCACGGCACCTCCCTTCGGTTCCTGGGCTCAGTATGGCAGGCCGCCGCGCCGCGGCCCATCGGGCCGGGGCAGGAAAGGGGCGTCGGGTGCGGAGTGGATCAATAGTGGGCGCCGGCGTCGATCCGGACCTTGCCGGCGAAAACCCGGTAGACGACGACCTGGTAGGCGAGGACGAGGACGACCCCCGGGAGCAGCCACAGCGCGGCGGCGGTGAGGCCGCTCGGCGCCGAGGCGGCGTTCGCCACCGTCAGGCTGCGTTCGGGAAACGGCTGCGACCGGAGGAGGTACGGGTACGCGCCGATGGCCGTGGCCGCGAGGAGCGCGGCGATCAACCCGCCGGAGCCGAGAAAGGCCGCGCCGTAGCGTTCCCTCCGGTGGGCGCGGCGCGCCGTGACCAGGCACCAGGCTGCCGCGAGCGGCACCGCCAGCCAGAGCGGCTGCACCCGGTAGTTCACCAGCGACTCCGGCCGCAGCGCGAACGTCGCGACGGTGAGCACGGCCGCCAGCACCGCCACGGCGGCCCACAGGCGTTCACCCGCGCGCCGCGCGCGCTCGTGCAGGGGGCCGTCGGTCTTTACGCACAGATAGTAGGCGCCGTGGAGCATGAGGAGCGCCAGGCTGAACAGGCCCATCACGAGGGCGTAGGGATTGAGCATCCATCCGAACAGCCCCTGGAAGTACCCGTGCCGGTCGATGGGCACGCCCGTGACCACGTTGCCGACCGCCACGCCGTAGAGGAGCGCGAGCAGCAGGCTGCTGATCGAGAAGACCACGTCCCATGCGCCCTGCCACAGAGGGTCGGTGATGTGATGGCGGAACTCCAGCGCGATGCCGCGGCCCATCAACAGCCAGAGCACCAGCATGAGCGGCAGATAGAAGCCGCTGAACCCGACGGCGAAGGCCCGGGGAAACGCGAGGAAGACGCCGACGCCGAGGCCGAGCAGCCAGACTTCGTTGGCGTCCCAGACCGGTCCGATCGCGTTGAGCGCCGTCCGGCGTTCGGCGTCCGTCCGCGCGAGGGCGAGGTGCAGCGCCCCGACGCCGAGATCGAACCCGTCGAGGATCGCGTAGGCGACGACCAGCACGACAAGAATCACAAACCAGAAGGTGGCCATCAGCGCACCGCCCCCGTCCTGGATTCGTCGGGGCCGCGGAGGACCAGCAGGATGGCGAGAAAGACGGTCAGCACGCCGAGCAGGGCGTACATGCCGGCAAAGCCCAGGACCGTGAAAATGGTCTCGCCGGCTTCCACGTTCGGGGAGACGCCGGCGACGGTCCGCAGCAGGCCGTACACCAGCCAGGGCTGCCGGCCGACCTCGGTTACGACCCACCCGGCCTCGTTCGCGATGTAGGGGAACGGCAGCAGCAGCAGGAGGATCCACAGGAACCACCGGCTGGCGAACAGCCGGCCCCGCCACCACAGTGCCACGCCGAGGAGCAGGGCGGCGATCAGGATCGTCCCCAGCCCCACCATCATGTGGTAGGCGTAGTACGTGAGCTGAACGAGCGGCCATTCCCGTTCGGGGTAGTCGTTCAGCCCCCTGACCTCGGCGCGGAAGTTCCCGTAGGCGAGGAAGCTGAGGGCGTCCGGCACCAGCACCGGGTCCAGCAGCCGGTGCTCGGTCGTAGACGGCATGCCGATAATCGCCAGCGGCGCGCCGTACCGGGTCTCGAAGAGGCCCTCCATCGCCGCCAGCTTGACCGGTTGATAGGCCGTCACGTTCCGGCTGTTCATGTCGCCGGTCGGAAACAGCTGCGTGAGCGCAAAGACGGCGCCGACGCCGACCCCGAGGGCGACGGAGAGGCGGCCGAACTCGAGGTGCCGGCCGGCCAGCAGATAGTACGCGCCGACGGACGCCATGACGACGGCGGCCGAGAGCACCGCGGCGTTCAGGACGTGGGCGTACTGCCACCAGAGGAATGGATTGCCGAGCAACGCGGCCAGGTTCGTCATCTGCACCGTGCCGTCCGGGGCCAGGCGGTAGCCGACCGGATGTTGCAACCACGCGTTCGCCGCGGTGATGAAGAGCCCGGAGAGCCAGGCGCCCGCGGCGACCAGGACCGCGGCGAGCCAGTGCAGGCGCGGGGAGACGCGTCCTTCCCCGAACAGCAGAATCCCGAGGAACGTCGACTCCAGGAAGAACGCGAAGACGCCCTCGAGTCCGAGGTATTGCCCGATCACGCCGCCGGCATAGGCCGAGAACTGTGCCCAGTTCGTCCCGAACTGGAACTCCATCGGGATGCCGGTGATCACCCCGACCGCGAAGTTGAGCGCGAAGATCCGCGTCCAGAAGCGGGCCGCCGCGGCGTACCGTGCCTCGCCGCGGGCGAGGTGCAGGGTCTTGAGGACGACGATCAGCGGCGCGAGCCCCATCGTCAGGATGGGGAAGAGGTAGTGGAACATCACGGTGAACGTGAACTGAATACGGTCGGCGATCACCGCATCAGTCATCTGGTCACCTCTTGACGGCCGCCTGGCCCGGCGGTTACGGTTCGATGAGGCCCTTGCGGATGGCGTAGCGGACGAGCATCGTGCGGTCGTGCAGGTTCAACTTCTCCATGATGTGCGTGCGGTGCGTCTGGACCGTCTTCACGCTGATGTACAGTCGCTGCGAGATCTCCTGGTTGGTGGCGCCTTCGGCGACCAGCGTCAGGATCTCCCGCTCGCGCTCCGTGAGTCCGTCGTACGTCTCGCGGCCCTCGCCAGTCTCCAGGCGCTTGAGGTAGTCGGCGACGACGGCCTTGGCGACCGAGGGGTAGAGGAACGCTTCGCCGCGCCGCACCGCGTGAATCGCCTGGACGAGATCGGTCGCGGCGGCGCGCTTGAGGACGTAGCCGGACCCGCCGGCCTTGAGCAGCTGGAACACGTACGTGTCGTCGGCGTGCATGGTGAGCGCGAGGGTGTGGACGTCCGGCAGCGCCGCCTTGATCTGGCGGGTCGCTTCGATCCCGTTGATGCCCGGCATGCTGATGTCGAGCACGGCGACGTCTGGCCGGAGGGCTTTGGCCATTTCCACGGCCTGCAGTCCGTCTTCGGCCTCGCCTACCACGTCGATGTCGGGCTCCCGCGTCAGGATCATCTTCACGCCCTCGCGAACGATCGCATGATCGTCCGCGAGGAGCACGCGGATCTTGCCGCGGGTCTGCGTCGGCACGTTGGGCACCTCGTCGTGCGATCCCTGACTGGATTCTACCATGGTCCCCGCCGCCTCGCTCCGCCCGCCCCTCGTCGACGGGCGTTCACGGCCGGTGATGGTGTCCGCGTGCCGGCGGCCGGACGGCCGCGGCTTCGTGATCATCGCCATGGTGCCCAGCCTATCAGCGATGGGCGCGTCCCCGCATCGGGCCGCCGCCCGATTGGACCTCGGGCGGCGAGCCGGTTGCCGGGAGGCGGGGGTTAGCGCAGGGTGTCGGTGTGGACCGGGATCCGGCGGTCGTCGATCGCGTAGCGGAGCCCGCGATCGTCGACCCCGACGACCCCCTCGGTCTTTAGGGCCCACCGCCGCACGAGTTCCGCGTCGGCGTGGGTGTCCACGGTCCCGGCGATCGTGACGACGCCGTTGCGGGTCGTGATCTCCAGGGCCTCCGGGTCGATCCAGAGTTCGTGCGCGATGCGCCAGCGCAGATCGGTCGTGATGGCGGCATCCGGGCGTACCAGCGTGCGCAGAATGTCCGCCCGGGTGACGATGCCGACCAGCCGGCCCGTCTCGACGATCGGGATGCGGTTGATGTCGTAGGTGATCATGAGATGCACCAGGTCCTGGACGCTCACCTCGGGCCCGGCGCTGACGACGCGGGTCGTCATCAGATCCGCCACCGACCGCGCCCCGGCCTTGCGCGTGCCGTCCACCACCTTGGCCACAACCGTGAGCAGGCGGGGCAGGCCGGTCTCGGTCTCGTCTTCCATCGTCCCTTCGAGCTTCTCCATGAAGTCCGACTCGGAGACGATCCCGACGAGCGACCCCGCACGGTCGACGACGGGTATCCCGCTGACGCCGCGGGCGACCAAGAGTTCCGCGACCTCCTTGACCGACGCCTCGGGGTGGATGGTGACGACCGGCGTGCTCATCAACTCGCGTGCGCGCATTGTCCGCCTCCTCTACGCGATCGCGGCGCCGACCGGCACCGCCTCGGGGCGCGCCGTCGCCCACGTCTGCCCCGCGCCGCGGAGCATGACGACGGGGCACGGCGCCCGGCGAAGCACCGCCTCGGCCACGCTGCCGAGCACCGCCCGGCGGAAGCCGCTGCGCGCGTGCGTCGCCATCACGATCATCGTCGCGTGCAGCGATTCGGCCACCGCGGGAATCTCATCCTGAGGGTGCCCGACGGCCACCAGCTCCCGCACCTGTATCCTCTGCCGCGCGTCCGCAGGCACGAAGGTCGTGAGCCACCAGCGAAGGTACGCCCGGCCCTCATCGATCTGCTGGTCGACGAACTTCCCCTGCGCCAGCCCGTCCTCGACCTCCCGGGGAAGGACGACTTTGAGCAATACGAGGGTACCCTTCATATTCTGGGCGAGGTCCGCCGCGAACGTCGTCGCGCCGACCGAGGCCTGCGACAGGTCGGTCGGGGCGAGCACAATTGGCCCTGTCACCGGTGTGTTCATACGCACCCCTCCGTCGTCCTGAGTCCAGGGTACGTGCCGGCGGGCCCGGGCACTATCGGCCGGGTGCTTTATTTGGCATCCGGTGCGCGCCGGATCAGAACGAGGCGGCCGTGACGAGCAGATAACCGATCAGGGTCGCGCCGAACAGCGCCACGACGATCGTCAGCAGGGCGCCGGCGCGGCCCGTCGGCCGAAAGTCGTCGCGCTCGATCGCCGCGCGCGTGCGGGCGTACTGAAGCCAGGCGCCGAGGGCGAACAGCACCCCGATCGCGACAAACGCCGCCCCGAGGTACGCGGAACCTACCGGCCGGCCGCTTGGGACGGCTTTGCCGGAGGCCGCGAGCAGCTCGCGCAGCGCGATCCCGAATCGCGCGACGACAAACCCGAAGACGACAATCGAAATGCTGGTGCGGATCCACGCCAGCAGCGTGCGCTCGTTGGCCAGATGGTCGCTGGTCCTCCCGTGATCCTCGCGTCCGGTCATGCTCGTCTGATTCACCGCGGCCGCGCGCCGGTCCCGCGGCGTCGTCGGCCCGCGCGGCGGGGCGCCCTCGAACAGCCCATCCCGGCGGGTTTTCCGGGAGAGGAAGGTGGGAGAGGAAGGTGGGGGAGAAGGGTGATTCCGTGTATCGTCGCATTCTGATCCCCGTCGACGGCAGCGCGTCCAGCGACGCGGCCCTCGACCACGGCCTGCGGCTGGCGAAGGACCAGAACGCCGAGATCAACGTGCTCCACGTCCTGGACACCCAACCCCTCTATCTCCTTGACGAGGGCATGTACGTCGAAGGCGTGGCGGAGAAATGGCGCGAGGCCGGGCAGGCGCTTCTCGAGCGGGCCGCCGGCCGGGCCCGGCAGGCGGGCGTCGCGGTGACCACGGCGCTCATCGAAGAGGGAGGCCGGATTCCGGACGTGATCGTCGCAACGAGCAAGCAGTGGCCCGCCGATTTGATCGTGCTCGGAACCCACGGGCGCCACGGTGTCGACCACCTGCTGCTGGGGAGCGTCGCGGAGGGCGTGGTGCGCACCACCGTCGTGCCGGTATTGTTGATTCGTCAGGCGTGAGGGAACGCTCGGAGCCGGCGTCGTCCCTCCACGTTGTGCCCGACGGGCTGTCCGGCGACGTCGCGCGTGCCCGCCTGCGGGAGTACGGCCCCAACGCGATGCCGGAGGTGCCTTCGCGCCCCGGGCGCGCCCTGCTCGCGAAATTCTGGGCGCCGGTCCCTTGGATGCTCGAGTGCGCGATCGGCCTCGAAGCCCTGTTGGGCCGCGGACTCGAGGCGCTGGTCTTCGCCCTCCTGCTGGTGTTCAACGCCGTTCTGAGTTTTCTTCACGAGCAGCGCGCGCAGCAGGCGCTGGCGTTGCTTCGGACGCGGCTCGCCGTCCAGGCGAGGGTGCGCCGTGATGGCCGCTGGACGCTGATTCCCGCGCAGGATCTCGTGGCCGGCGACGTCGTACGCCTGCGGGCGGGCGACGTCGTTCCGGCCGACGTGAGGATCGTTGACGGGCAGGTGCTCCTCGATCAATCCGCGCTCACCGGCGAGTCCCTGCCCGTGGACGCTGATCCCGGCAGGTCGACCTACGCCGGTGCGATCGTACGGCGCGGCGAGGCCACCGGCGAAATCACCGCGACCGGGGCGCAGACGGCCTTCGGGAAGACCGCGGCGTTGGTGCGCGCGGCGCGGATCCCGGGGCATCTGGAAGTTCTCATCGCCGGGATCGTCCGGTCGCTTGTTGTCATCGATCTCGTCGTGGTGGCCGGGGTGTTCCTCTACGGATTCTGGGCGGGGTTCCCCCCGGGCGAGCTCGTGCCGTTCGCCCTGATTATCCTCATCGCCGCGATCCCGGTGGCCCTGCCGGCGACTTTCACGCTCGCCACCGCCCTGGGGTCGCTCGAACTGGCCGGACGCGGGGTGTTGGTGACCCGTCTCTCGGCGATCGAGGAAGCGGCGCAGATGGACGTGCTCTGCGCCGACAAGACCGGCACCCTGACGCTCAATCGGCCGACGCTCTCGGGACTCTCACCGTTCCCGCCGTACACGGAAGACGAGCTTCTCCGCGTCGCCGCGCTCGCATGCGACGAGGCGACCCAGGACCCGATCGATCTCGCGATCCTCGGCGCGGCCCGGACGCGGGGCCTCGCCGCGGCGGCCCCGGGGCGCATCCGGACCATTCCATTCGACCCGGCGACCAGACGGTCCGGCGCCGTGCTCGGCGAGTCGGGCGGGACGACGCAGGTCCTCAAGGGCGCGTTCCAGGTGATGCTCCCGCTTCTTCAGACCGTACCGGCGGGCGCGCAGCAGGCGGTCGAGCGCATCGCCGCTGGCGGCGCCCGCGTGCTCGCGGTGGCCGTGGGGCCCGAAGGCGCCATGGCGCTGGCGGGTCTGCTCGCGCTGGACGATCCGGCCCGGCCCGATTCCAGGGCGCTCGTGCAGCGTCTTCGCGATCTCGGCATACGCGTGCTGATGCTGACGGGGGACAACGTCGCGACGGCCCGGGCGGTCGCGACGCAGGTCGGCCTGGGCACGCGGGCCTGGGCCCACGGCGACGCGAACGGCCGGCCGCTCGAGCACGACATCTTCGCGAGGCTGCTGCCCGAGGGAAAGTTTCGTCTCGTTCAAACCCTGCAGCGGGCCGGACACGTCGTCGGGATGACCGGCGACGGCGTCAACGATGCGCCCGCGCTCAAGCAGGCCGAGGTCGGGATCGCCGTGGCGCAGGCGACCGAAGTCGCCAAAGCCGCCGCGAGCCTGGTGCTGATGTCGCCCGGCCTCGTCAACATCGTGGCCGCCGTGGAGACCAGCCGGCGCATCCACCAGCGGATGCTGACCTATACCCTCAACAAGATCGTGAAGACGATCGAAATCTCCGTGTTGCTGAGCGTCGGCCTGATCTGGGCCGGCATCTTCGTCACGACGCCGCTGCTGATCGTTCTGCTCCTGTTCGCGAACGACTTCGTGACGATGTCGATCGCGACCGACCGGGTCTCGTTCAGCGCGATGCCCGATCGCTGGGACGTCCGGTCCCTGGTCGGCGCGGCCCTCGGCATCGCCCTGATCTTGCTCTGCTTTTCGTTTGCGGTTGTCGGGGTGGGGCGGTATGCGCTCCGGCTGCCCGTTCCCGCGCTCCAGACCGTCGTCTTTGTCTGGCTGGTCGCGAGCGGGCAGGCCACCGTCTATCTCGTGCGCGAGCGCCGGCGCTTCTGGGGGACGCGGCCGGGCCTGTGGCTGGTCGCGAGCACGGCGGGGGACCTGCTCGCCGTCGGCCTGCTGGCGACCCGGGGCTGGCTCATGGCGCCGGTCGCCCCCACGACCGTGCTGAGCCTTTTGGGCCTCGCCGCGGCGTACCTCGCCGCCGCGGATACCGTGAAGATGCGCGTCTTCCGACGATTCGGGGTGGGCTGACCGGTCGTCCCGCCGGTCTATCTGAACATCAAGAACGTCTGTCTCAGTTTCGCGAGCGCGCCGGCCGCCTGGGGCTTGCCGTCCGCCTCCATCCGCACGCATTGCTCGAGGCCCGCCGCGATGAGGTCGATGGCCACGCGGTCCAGCGCCGCCCGCGCGGCGGCGACCTGCTGGGCGATTTCCGTGCAGTCGCGTCCTTGCGCCAGCATCCGCTGCAGGCCGGCGACCTGCCCTTCGACTCGCCTCAGGCGCGCCTGGATCGCGGCTTCGGTGTCTTTCTCGAGCCGTAACGTCGCGGCCATGCACTCGCTCCTCGGTGACGATGTCGGCTATCCGGCCTGCCCCGCGGCCGGGGCGTGGGCCCGCGCGCCTTCCGAGCCGGCGCTCGTGTCGGTCACGACGACGTCGTAGGTGATGGGGGTGGCCCGGCGCAGCATGGCCGACACTGAGCAGTATTTCTCCTGGGACAGGGCGACTGCTTTTTTCACCTGGTCCGGCTGCAGCCCGCGTCCTGCGGCATCGTAGCGCAGATGGATCGCGGTGAGCACCCGGGGATGCTCCGCCGCCCGGTCGGCGTGTACTTCGATCGTGAAGCGATCCAACGGAGCGCGCATCTTCCGGAGGATCGAGACCACGTCCGCGCCGGTGCACCCGGCAAGCGCGAGGAGCAGGGTCTCCATCGGCGCCGGCCCGCCTCCGGCGCCGCCGTGTTCGGGATGAGCGTCCATCGTCACGCTCAGCCCGTCCGCGTTCGTCCCTTCGAATCGCATGCCGGACGTCCACCGCGCCTGCACCTGCATCGTCACTCACCCCTTGCCGCGGGAGCGGCGTCCGCCGCCGCGGCGGCCATGACCTGTTCGAGGAAGGCCGGCTCCGGCAGCGCGCCCTCGAAGCTCCGGGCCTCGTTGAGTACGATCTTCGGGACTCCGTACACGCCGTACCGGTCGGCGAGCGCCGGGAACTCCATCGACTCGATGACGTCGGCGCGTACCCGCGGCGATTCGAGCGCCATCGCGTGCGCCAGGCGGCTGGCCCCCGGGCAATAGGGACAGGTCGGCGTTACGAACACCTGGAGGTGGACGTCCCGGGCGAGCGTTGCGAGCGCCGCCCTGGTCTCCGGCGCCAGCCCGCTGTCGCTTCGGGAGACGGCGATGAGATCGTCGATCAGCGCCGCAAACTCGTAGCCCGAGGGGATGCCGTAAAACCGGATCCCTGAACTCGTGCCTGAACGCCCGTTGCGGCCGAGGAGAACGGCCGGGATGCGTTCGACCGGAAGCGCGCCTCCGCCGGTTGGCTCGGCGGCGGCGCTGCGGACCTCGAGCTTCAACCTGGGATCCAGCGCCACGAGCTCTTCGAGCAGTTGCCGCGTCATCGGGCAGAGCTCGCACTCCCATCCGGGGACGGCCAGGCCGCTCGACGAGGATGTGAAGAATTCGATCGCCACGTCGTCGCGCAGGCCGTCCTGGAATCGGCGGCGCACCGCCGCCGCGTCCGCGGGCTTGAGCAATGTCATCTGGTTGCCTCCTTGGTCCTTTCGCGACCTCTCAGGGACGCCGGTGTCGCGTTACGCGGGCCTGCCGCACGTGCGCACGCCGAGTACTGCGTACAGCGGGCAGTATCCGGCGAGTCCGGTGAGCAGCGCGATTGCGCCGACGATGTCTGCGACATACGCCCAGCCGGTCCCGATGGTCCCGCGCAGAGCCAGGCCGACGAGAAGCGCGATGATCCCGATCAAGACGCGAACCATTCGATCCCCCGAGCCTACGCAACCTCGCATCGTGGCTTCCTCCTTTTCTAGTCCGCCGCCACCGCGATCCGATGGGGGAGCGCGGCCCGGCTCTTCGGCAGAATGAGTTCCAGCACGCCGTCGCGGAGCGTGGCCCTCACGCGGCCGGCGTCCACGGGGGCGGGTAGCTCGATCTCCCGTGCGAACCGCCCGACCGGCCGCTCGCAGCACACGTACTCGGGCCCCTGTGACTCACCGGCGGAGCGCCGTCCCTTCAGCACGAGGAGGCTGTCACCCTCGACGGAGATCTCGAGATCCTCCCGTTTCACCCCCGGCAGATCAACGGTGACCACCACGCTCTCGCCGGTCTCATGCAGATCCACCGGCGGCGCAAACCGGAACTCGGCGAACGGCTCCCAGCCGGTCTGTGTGCGATGCCGCCACCGGAGACGCGGCCGGACGCCGCCGGCCCACCACGGTGCTCCCCGCATCATGGCCACAGCACTCCCTCCTCACCAATCGAGCGGATTTCGTCGTCCCGTAACGTACCATACTCCCTAGAGTATACACCATCCGGTCAAGGCCTGATCGTAATCCGGGGCGTACGGGGGCGCCGGTCGGGTTCGCAGACGCCCGTGCGCAGGTGCGCGAGTATCGGGCGCGGGACCCACGCGCAATCGTGTATCCGCCTGATATGGCGCGGGAGTGGCGACCGCCATACTCGGTGACAGAGGCGCCGCATGTTCGGGGCGCGGGTGGCCCGCCGGGCGTGCCTGCGCGTGCCGCTATCTCGGCGAATCGCGCGCCTCGTTGAGGGGGGATGGTTATGCCGATTCAGCGTGAGGATGCGCTCGAGTACCACCGGAAGGGCCGGTCGGGGAAGATCGCCATCGCGATCACGAAACCGTGCGCCACGCAGCGCGACCTGTCGCTGGCCTACACGCCGGGCGTCGCCGAACCCGTGCGCGAGATCCACCGGGATCCCCTCGAGGCGTTCGCGTACACGGCGAAGGGCAACCTGGTCGCGGTGATCACCAACGGCACTGCGGTGTTGGGCCTCGGCAACGTGGGACCCGCGGCCGCAAAACCGGTGATGGAAGGCAAGGCGCTCCTGTTCAAGCGGTTCGCCGACATCGACGCGTTCGACATCGAGGTCGACGCCACCGATCCCGACGGCCTCGTGCGCGTCGCGCAGGCGCTGGCGCCGACCTTCGGCGGGATCAACCTCGAGGACATCAAGGCGCCGGAGTGCTTCCTCGTCGAGGAGCGGCTCAGGCAGCTCGTGGACATCCCCGTCTTCCACGACGACCAGCACGGGACGGCGATCATCACGGCGGCCGGGCTGCTCAACGCTCTCGAGTTGGTGGGGAAGCGCATCGAGGAGGTCCGTCTCGTGATCAGCGGCGCGGGCGCAGCCGCCATCGCGTCGGCCGAGCTGTTCATCAAGCTCGGCATGCGCCGCGAGAACATCCTGCTGGTGGACACGAAGGGCGTCGTCTACGCCGGACGCACCGAGGGGATGAATCCGTACAAGGCGCGGCTGGCGGCGGAGACGTCCGCGCGCACGCTCGCCGACGCGTTCGTCGCGGCGGACGTGTTCATGGGATTGTCGATTGCGGGCATCGTCTCCCGCGAGATGGTCCGGTCGATGGCGGAGCGGCCGATCATCTTCGCCCTGGCCAACCCCGATCCGGAGATCACCTACGCCGACGCCCGTGCGGTCCGTCCGGACGCGATCGTGGCGAGCGGCCGCTCCGACGACCCGAACCAGGTCAACAACGTGCTGGGGTTCCCGTTCATCTTCCGGGGCGCCTTGGACGTGCGGGCGCGCGCGATCAATGACGAGATGAAGATCGCGGCGGCCCGGGCGCTCGCGGCGCTGGCCAAAGAAGAGGTGCCGGATGTGGTGCTGCGGGCCTACGGGCTCGAGCGGCTCCGCTTCGGGGCCGATTACATCCTCCCCAAGCCCGTGGACCCGCGGGTGCCGCTGTGGGTGGCGCCGGCCGTGGCCGGCGCCGCGATGGCCTCCGGGGTTGCCCGCCGGACGGTGGATCTCGCCGCCTACCGCGACGAGCTGAGCCGTCGCCTCACCCGGGGCTGGGAAGTCATGGGCGTCGTGATGCGCAAAGCCCAGGCCTCGCCCCGGCGTGTCGTCTTCTCGGAGGGGGAGGAGCCGAAGGTCATCCGCGCCGCCGCGAAGATCGCCCGCGACGGCGTCGGGCATCCG
The DNA here is from genome assembly GCA_035945995.1 of bacterium. Lineage (NCBI taxonomy): Bacteria > bacterium. Next base: position 12,329 of record DASYZR010000070.1, on the reverse strand, counting down.
ATTCTCCTCGGCCGCGAGGACGTGATCCGCGCGCGAATCGAGGAGCTGGGCGTCGCCGTCCCTATGGAGATCGTCACGCCCCAGGCCTCGCCGAAACGCGCGGCCTACGCCGCCGCCTTCTATGACGCGCGGCGGCGGAAGGGGATCACGCTGCGCGAGGCCCGGTCGCTCGCGGAGCAGCCCAACTACTTCGGAGCGATGATGGTCCGCGCGGGCGACGCCGACGCGTTTGTCGCGGGGCTCACCTACCACTACCCGGACGTGATCCGGCCCGCCCTGCAGGTCATCGGCCCGGCTCGCGGCGTTTCGCGGGTCGCGGGCCTGTACCTCCTCCTGTTGGAAGGCCGTCCGTATCTGCTCGCCGATCCCACAGTCAACGTCGATCCGACGGCGGAGGAGCTGGCCGACATCGCCATCATGGCCGCGGAGAAGGCGAGCGAGTTCAACATCACCCCGCGCATCGCGATGCTGTCGTTCTCGAACTTCGGCTCGACGCGCCACCCGCGGTCGGCCAAGGTGGCCGAGGCGACCGCGCTCGTCAAGGTCCGCCGGCCCGACCTCATGATCGACGGCGAGATCATGGCGGACGTGGCCGTGGCCCCGGACCTGCGGGAGGCGGACTACCCGTTCTCCACGCTCGTGGGGCAGGCCAACGTCCTCGTCTTCCCCGGCTTGGAGGCGGCCAACGCCGCCTACAAGCTCCTGCAGCACCTCGGCGGCGCGACCGCCGTCGGTCCGATCTTGATGGGCATGGCCAAACCCGTGCACGTGCTGAGCCGGGGGGCGGAAGTCACGGACATCGTCGACATCGCGGCGGTCGCCGTGGTCGACGCGCAGAACCTCACGCAGCTGTCCGAGCTTTCCCGCGCGGTGGCCTCCGCGCACGACTCGCGATGATCGAAGGAGGAGCGCCATGAGCACCGATACCCTGACGATTACCGATAACCGGACCGGGAAGACCTACACCGTGCCCATTGTCTACGGCACGTACCCGACGTACGGGGCCGCGATCCGCGCCGCCGATCTGCGGCAGGTCCGGACCTCCGACGACGACTTCGGCTTGATGACCTACGATCCCGGACTGGTGAACACGGCGGCCGCCCGGAGCCGCGTCACCTTTGTCGACGGCGAGCGGGGGATTCTCCGATACCGGGGCTACCCGATCGAACAGCTCGCCGAACGGTCCACCTATCTGGAAACCGCATACCTCGTGCTCAACGGTGACCTGCCCACCCCCCGGCAGTTCGACGAGTGGACGGTGGAGGTTACCCACCACACGATGATCCACGAGTCGATCAAGACGTTCCTCGGCGGGTTCAACCACGACGCGCATCCGATGGGGATGCTGATCGGCACGGTCGGGGCGCTGTCCACCTTCTATCCGGAGGCCGGCCGGATTCACGATCCGGGCGTGCGGCAAAAGCAGATCGTCCGGCTCGTCGCCAAGGTGCCGACGCTCGCGGCGTTCGCCTACCGGCGCAGCCGCGGCCTGCCCTACGCGTACCCCGACAACGACCTCTCGTACACCGGCAACTTCCTCAACATGCTGTTCAAGACGACGGAGCTCACGTACTCGCCGAACCCGGTGTTGGAGCGGGCCCTCGACGTTCTGTTCATCCTGCACGCCGACCACGAGCAGAACTGCAGCAGCAGCGTCATGCGCGGCATCGGCAGCTCGCACCCCGATCCGTACTCGGCGCTGGCCGGCGCGGCCGCGGCGCTCTACGGGCCGCTCCACGGCGGGGCGAACGAGCAGGTCTTGAAGATGCTCACCGAGATCGGGACCACGGACGGGGTGCCCGGCTACATCAAGCGGGTGAAGACCGGCGAGATCCGCCTGATGGGCTTCGGCCACCGGGTGTACAAGCACTACGATCCGCGCGCCCGGATCATCAAGAAGGTGGCCGCGGACGTGTTCGCCGTGACCGGCACCAACCCGCTCCTCGAGATCGCCCTCGAACTAGAGCGCATCGCGCTTCAGGACGAGTACTTCGTGAGCCGCCATCTCTATCCCAACGTGGACTTCTACTCCGGGATCATCTATCAGGCCATGGGCTTCCTCGTGGAGATGTTCCCGGTGCTCTTCGCCATCCCGCGGACCTCCGGGTGGCTGGCACAGTGGGAAGAGCAGCTCCAGGATCCCGACCAGAAAATCGTGCGGCCGCGCCAGATCTACGACGGATCCGACGTGCGGGAGTACGCGCCGCGCGAGCGCCACGCGGTGACGCACGCGGCGTGAGCAGGGCGGGGGGTAGGCCCGCGGGCCCACCCCCCAAAGGACGGATCCGCACCGACGGGATCCGCCGAGGGGGGAGACACGAAATGGCGTTGGGGAGTCGCTCCAGGCTCGCGCTCGTAGTGCTGGCGGTCGCGGTGGTTCTTGCGGCTCCATCGGCGTATGCGACGAACGGATACTTCAGCCACGGCTACAGCCTGTACGAATCGGGGATGGGGGGCGCCGGCGTCGCCTATCCCCAAGACTGTCTCGCCGCCGCGACCAACCCGGCCGGCATGGTGCTGGTCGGCAACTGCACGGTGTTTGGGGTGACCTTCTTCCGGCCGCAACGGAGCACGGTAATCAGCGGCAGCGGTGCCGGGGCGAACGGGACCTATGACGGAAACGGCAACAGCAGCTTTATCATCCCGCAGTTCGGCTACAACCGCATGCTGAACGACAGGATGTCGCTCGGCATCGCCGTGTACGGCAACGGCGGCATGAACACGTCCTACACGACGGCCATCCCGCTGTTTGGGACGTCGCCCGCGGGCGTGGATCTCTCGCAGCTCATCATCGCCCCGACCTTCGCCTGGAAGATCAACGCGTCGAACTCGGTCGGCATCTCCCTAAACTTCGCCTACCAGATGTTTTCGGCCTACGGCCTTCAAAATTTCGACAATCCCTTCGTGTCCACCAGCGCGGGGCACGTGACGAACAAGGGCCAGGACACCGCCACCGGCTGGGGCCTGCGCATCGGCTGGATCGGCCAGATCAGCCCGACCGTGACCCTCGGCGCGACGTACCAGACCGTGACGACGATGAGCAGGTTCGGCAACTATCAGGGCCTGTTCGCCAATCAGGGTGAGTTCGATATCCCGGCCAGCTACGCGGCCGGCGTCGCCGTCGAGATGAACCCCAAGACCACGATCGCCGCGGACGTCGAGCGGATTCAGTACAGTGGGGTGCCGGCCGTGGCGAATCCGATGTCCAATCTCTTCGGATGCCCGGCGTTCGGCGGGACCAACCCATCCCACTGCCTGGGCGGCAGCAACGGCCCGGGGTTCGGCTGGCAGGACATCACCGTGTGGAAGGTGGGGATCGCCTATCAATTGACGCCGGCGCTCACGGTTCGTGCCGGCTACGACCATGGGGACAACCCGATCTCCTCTTCCAACGTGCTGTTCAACGTGCTCGCCCCGGGCGTGGTCACGGACCACGTGAGCGTGGGGGCCACATGGACGGTGGCCACGGATCGGGAGCTGACCGTGGCCTACATGCACGCGTTCACGAACTCGATCACGGGCCCGATCCCGGCCGCGTTCGGCGGCGGGACGGCAAACATCAGCCTCAGCGAGGACTCGCTCGGCGCCGCCTATCGCTGGCGATTCTGAGCGCGACCCCCTGCCCCTATGGGGGGCACCGCGGCGCCCGCATCCGGCGCCGGCCGGCCGCAAGATCGGGCGCCGGCCTGATAGGATACCCCCCAGGGTATTGCTACGGTGACGCTACAGATCGGAACGCGCGGGTCAACCGCGCAACGGAGGTGAAGGGATATGCGGAAGTCGCCCCTGTTTGTGATCGCCATGATCGCGGTATTGGCCGTGTGGGGACCGGGGTCGCTCGCCGCCGCGCCCTCGGGCCAGCCGGTGCGGATCGGCGCCATTTCCTCGCTGACGGGGCAGTTTGCCACCTTCGGCTCGATGGAGCGCGCCGGATATACGCTGGCGCAGCAGGACATCAACGCCGCGGGCGGGATCAACGGCCGGCCGCTCGTCATCGATCTTCAGGACGACACGTCCAACGCGAACACTGCGCTGACCGTGGCCGAGCAGTTTCTCCGGTCGGGGGCGCCGCTGATCCTCGGCGCATACTCGAGTTCCGTGACCAAGCCGCTGGCCGTGTACATGGCGCGCCAGCGCGTGCCGCTCCTGAATTCGAACTCCGCCGACGATTCGATCACAAGGCCCGGCAGCGATTACGTCTTCCGTGTCGGCCAGACGACCGACGCGTACGTGCGGCCCTTCTTCGAGCTGTTCAAGAAGGTGGGCGGGATCCACACGGTCGCGGTCCTCGTGTCGAACAACGCGCTCGGGCATTCGACCGAGCACTCCGTCATCAGCCAGGCGGAAGCCCAGGGCTACCGGGTGGTCTTCGACCAGGCCTACGATGAGGGTCTGACCGACTTCCGCCCCGTGCTGAACCGGATCAAGGACGCGCATCCGGACGTGCTGGCGATGTCGAGCTACGACGCGGATGCCGTGGCGCTGATGCGGCAGATCAAAGAAGTGAACCTGAACGTCAAGGTCTTCGCCGGGGCGGGCGCGACCGGATTCGCGATTCCGTCCTTCATCAAGGGAGGCGGGGAGACGGTCGAATACGTGATTACCTCCGCGGCCTGGAGCCCGGACGTGCACTACCCCAAGGCCCAGGTGCTCTTTGGCCGCCTCAGGGCGTTCCTCGGCGGCAACGACCCGAGCTATCACGCGGTGCGGGCCTACGCGGGGGCGCTAGTGGCCGCCGACGCGCTGCGCCGCGCGAAGACGCCGACCCCGGATGCGATCCGGGACGCGCTCCTCGGCACCAAGCTCGTGACGCCGTTCGGGCCGGTCGCGTTTGCGAACCTCGACGGGTTCCACAACCAGAATCCGCTCCCGTCCATCCTGATGCAGGTCCAGCACGGGAAGTACGTCACCGTCTGGCCGGCGGCCGTGGCCATCGCGCAGGTGCAGTACCCGGCTCCGGCATGGAGCGACCGCCGGGCGTACTGAGCTGGGGCGCCGGACGGCGGGCGATGGTTGAGCTCGTGCAGATCGTGATCAACGGGATCTTCACCGGAGGCATTTACGCGCTCGTCGGCATCGGTCTGAGCCTGATCTTCGGGGTCATGCGGATCGTGAACTTTGCCCACGGCGACTTCGTCGCCGTGGGCATGTTTCTTACGCTGTTCTTCTTCGGGCGCCTGCACGGGGATCCGTTCGTGCTCGCGCTCCTCACGGTGCCGGCGGCGATGCTGCTGGGGGTCGTGCTCGAGCGGCTCTTGGTCGAGCCGATCGCCGCGGCCCCCGAGCACGCGTCGATCCTGCTCACCGTCGGCGTGGGGCTCGTGCTGAGCAATCTGCTCCTCTTTGCCTTTGGCGACGCGCCGCAGATCATCAACACCTGGTACTCGACCAGCACCTGGCATCTGGGGCCGATCACCTTCAGCACGGCGCTGACCATGGCGTTTGGCATCACCGCGTTCGTGGTCTTCCTCCTCGCCTACGTCCTCGCACGCACGGATTTGGGGAGGGCGATCCGCGCGACGGCCCAGAATCGGGACGCGGCGGAACTCCAGGGCATCGACACCCGGGGCGTGCGCGCCGTGGTGTTTGGGATCGGCTTCGGCCTTGCGGCCCTCGCCGGAACCCTCTTGCTGCCGCAGTTGTTCGCCCAGCCCACGGTCGGCCCCACCTACACTCTGAAGGCGTTCGTCGTCACGGTCCTCGGCGGCATGGGCAACGTGGTCGGCGCCATCGGCGGCGGCCTCGTCCTCGGTGTGACCGAATCGCTGGGGGCCGCCTACGTGAGCAGCGGCTACCGCGATGCCTTCGGGCTGGCCGCGTTTCTGCTCGTGCTGCTGTTCCGGCCGGCCGGCCTCTTCGGCCGGACCCGGACGTGAAAGACGCCCCGGGTATTGTGCTCTCGACGCCGGCCCGGCCGGTGCGGGCCCTGGACGCGCACGCGGCCGGACTGGTCGTGGTGCTCACCGCGCTCGGGGCGCTGGTCCTCTATCCGCTGGTGCTTCCCAACGTCCTGAGCCTCGGGATCACCATCGTGCTGTTCGCGGCGATGGCCACGGCATGGGACATTCTTGGAGGCTGGACGGGGCAGCTCTCGCTGGGGCACGCGGCGTTCGTCGGCATCGGCGCGTATACGATGGCGCTGCTGTTTCTGCGGTTCGGGCTGGCACCGTGGTGGGGCGCCCTGCTCGGCGTCGGGGCGAGCCTCATCGTGGCCGGCGTCTGGGGGTGGACGACGTTCCGGCTCCGCGGTCCCTACTTTGCCCTGGCCTCCATCGCGGTCGCCGAGTTAATCCGCATGGTGGCGAACAACTCGGCCCGGATGACCGGCGGCGCGGAGGGACTGTCGCTCTCGACGCTGCCCCGCCTGGCCGGCCTCGACCTGTTCAGCCGGACCGTGGAGTTCTACCTCGCCCTGGCTCTGCTGGGTCTCGCCCTCCTGGTCGCGTGGTGGCTGTCCGGCAGCCGCCTCGGCTACCACCTGCAGGCGATCCGGGAGGATCCGGACGCCGCGACCGCGCTGGGGGTCAACCTCACGCGCGCCAAACTGACCGCCTTTTTGCTGAGCGCCGCCTTGACGTCCCTCGGAGGGTCGTTGTACGGGATCTTCCTGGGGTTTTTCGAGCCGCGCGGGATGTTCAGCCTGGACCTCTCCGTCCAGCTCGTGTTGATGGCGTATATCGGGGGCGCCGGGACCGTGATGGGACCGCTGCTCGGGGCCGCGCTGCTCGTCGGGGGATCGGAGACGCTCCGGGTCCACTTTCCGGGCAAGAGCCTCTTTGTCTACGGCGTGCTGATCATTCTGGTGGTGCTGTTCGCCCCCAACGGCCTGAGCACGGTCGGGCGGCGGTGGCGCCGTGGCTGACCTGCTACAGACCGAACGAGTGCGACGCGTCTACGGCGGTCTCGTGGCGATCGATGACGTCGACCTGGCGGTCGGCGGCGGCGAGATCGTGGGCCTCATCGGGCCGAACGGCGCCGGCAAGACGACCTTCTTCAACCTGGTGAGTGGCGCGGTGCCGGTCTCAGGCGGGCGCGTGGTCTGCTGCGGCAGAGAGATCACTCATTTGCGCCCGCACGAACGGGCCGAGCTCGGTATCGGCCGGACGTTCCAGATCATGAAGCCGCTGCCGAGGCTCAGCGTGCTGGAAAACGTGCTGGTCGGCGCCTTTCTCCGGCACCCCGGCCGCCGCGAGGCCACGCGGTGGGCGACGGAGGTCCTCGAGTTCCTGCAGCTCGGGCGGGTGGCGGCCCAGCCGGCCGGCTCGCTCACCACGGCGGGGCGCAAGCGATTGGAGGTCGCGAAGGCGCTCGCCCTTCGGCCCACGGTGCTGCTGCTGGACGAGGTTGTAGCGGGTCTGACGCCGACGGAGACGGCGGAGATGATCGCCCTCATCCGCCGCATCCGGGACCGCGGCATCACGATCATCATGGTCGAGCACGTCATGCGCGTCATCATGGACCTGTCCGATCGCGTCGTCGTGCTCAATCACGGGCGGAAGATCGCCGAGGGACCACCCGGGAAGGTCGCGGCCGATCCCGAGGTCATCAGGGCCTACCTCGGGTCGAGGCGGTAGCGGACGTCATGCTCACCCTCACGCGGGTGGCCGCCGGTTACGGGGACGTTCCGGTGCTCTGGGACGTAACGGTCGAGGTCCGCGCCGGCGAGCTCGTCGCCCTCGTGGGCGCCAACGGCGCGGGGAAGACGACGACGCTCCGCACCATTGCCGGGCTGCTTCGCGCGCGGCGGGGGGAGGTGCGCTTCGACGGCCGCCGGATCGACCGCCTGGCCGCCCATGCCGTGGTCGGCCTCGGGATCGCGCTCGTGCCCGAAGGACGGCAGCTCTTCGGGTCCATGACGGTGGAGGAGAACCTCCTGACCGGTTCGTTCCTGTCCCGCACCCGTGCGGCCCGGCGGACGAACCTGGAGCGCGTATACGACGCCTTTCCCGTGCTGCGGGACCGGCGGGGACAGGATGCCGGTATCCTCAGCGGCGGCGAGCAGCAGATGCTGGCCATCGGGCGCGCCCTGATGAGCGAGCCGCGGCTCTTGATGCTGGACGAGCCGTCGCTGGGCCTCGCCCCCACGGTGGTGGACAATGTGTTCGAGGTGATCGAGCGTGTGCGCCGGGCGGGTCTCACGGTGCTGCTGGTCGAGCAGAACGTTCAGCGGGCGCTCGACCTGGCCGATCGCGCGTACGTGCTCGAGAACGGCCGCATCGTGTTGGACGGCCCGGGAGCCGCGCTGCTCGAAAATCCGGATGTTCGGCGGGCCTATCTGGGCGTGTAAGTCCCCTCGCGTCTCCCGCCGTAGCGTAGCTATCTGTCGGAGGCCGGCCAGAGGGATGCGAGTAGTGCTGTCACAGGGAGGAGACGTCTGTGGATGGGTCCGGGGCGAGGGCGCTTTCCTCGAGCGTCACCGCCCCAAGGAGCGCCATCGAGCCAGGGTCACCGAAGATGCAGGTCGTGACGACGGTCCGTCCATCGAGACGCACCAGCACTAACCCGGCGTCGCGATCAATCGTTTGGCCATTGGCAAGGCGCAGCGTACGCCGGTCCGTCGGCGTGATGCCGAGGCCGTCGAGGACAGGGCGGGGGATCCCGGTATACGTGGCACCCGTGTCCACCAACGCCTCTACCTTGTCCCAGCGATCGCCGGACAGCGGGCCGATTTCGATCGGATACCCAAACGTTCCCATCTCGGCTCGATTCTACCATGATCCTGCCCCGTCACGATGCGCGGAAAGGCGGCCCGAGGGGAGGCGAACGGCAGGCGTTTTACGAGGCGCTCTCGCCTCCTCCCGGCGTGACGGTCGGCGGCGGGGCGACCGGGCGGTCCTCCGGCGGAGCGCCGGGCGGCCCGACCTCGACGAGCGGCGCCGCGCCGCGATGCGATGGCCCCGTGAGCAGCGCGCGGTTCAGCAACTGAATGGCCAGCGCGGGGTCCACGCCTTTGGGGCACGCTTCGCTGCAGGCGCCGGCGAGATGGCAGGAGACGACGCCGTGGGTGCGGGCGAGGCCGGCCTCGCGCGCGGCGAGCCCGCCGTCGCGGCTGTCGGCGGTATAGCGATAGGCCTGGGCGAGGGCCTGCGGCCCGAGGAACAGCCGGTCGGTGGCGGACACCGGGCAGGCCGCGACGCACAGGCTGCAGGTGATGCAGCCGGCAAACTGGAGATACGCGTTCATCTCGGCCGGCGTCTGATGATACTCCCGCGTCGGACGGTCCATTTCGACCCGATCGTCCCGAATCAGATACGGCTGGACCGCCCGATGCCGCGCGAACGTCGGATCGAGGTCCGGCACGAGATCCTTGATGACGTCGTGGTTGGGCAGCGGTCCGACGACGATCCGCGGGCCCAACTCGGCGACCTGCGTGTCGCAGGCCAGGCGCGGTTTTCCGTTGATGTGCATGCCGCACGAGCCGCACACGCCCATCCGGCACGCCGCGCGGAACGTCAGCGTGCCGTCCTGCGTCTCCTTGACGCGGAAAAGCAGCTCGAGCACCGTCAGGCCGGCTTCCCAGGGCGCCTGCCACTCCTGCCAGCGCAGGCTCCGGTCCCGGTCGGGATCGTAGCGCGCGACCCGGACGGTGACGGCGTCGCCGGGCCGCAGGCCCGCGCGCGCACGCACGCTACGATCCCCCCAGAGCGCGCAGGAGGGTGACCGTGCCGAACGCTGCCACGGCGACGCCCGCGGCCGCCAGGACCGCGGTAATCACGCGGGCCGCGCGCGGCCAGACCTCCAGCAGCATGCCCCGCAGGCCGTAGAGGCCGTGATACAGGGCAAAGAGCAGCAAGAGGCCGTACATGGCCGCCCAGACGGCGGTCCGCCCTCGCGAGGCCACCGCCGTGAAGCTGCGCGCGGGAGGGCCGTGGATCCAGCCGAGTGCGCGGAGCACGGCGTCATAGTGCTGCACCGCCATGTGCGCGCCGAGCAGCACGACCAGCGCGACCGCCGCCGCGAGCGATAGGAGCCACCATCCGCGTTCGTCCATCCTCGATCTGCTCCGTTTCTAACCCCGCCCCAACATCGCGAGGATGATGTCGGCCGCGCTGACGATGATCAACGCGGCGGCGAGCACCATGAGGCCCCACATCAGCACCCGCCCGCGGTGCAGGGCGACCGGGTACGGATACACCGGAAGGATCGGCCGGCCCAGCGTGATGCCGAAGTGCGCCAGGACCAGGCGGATGCCGTTCAGCGCGTGGAAAACGAACGCCGCCAGGATCAGGAACTCGCCGGCCACGAACACGGGGCGGTCGAAGACGCGCATCGTCGCCTCCCACGCCGCCGGGCCGGCCAACCGCTGTGCCGTGATCCACACGTGCACCGGCAGGTACAGAATGAGCGCGACCCCCGAGACCCGGTGCAGCAGAAACAGGTAGCGCTCGACCGTATAGCGGCCGCCGTACGCCCACCCCCGGACGCCGAGATGGTGGGCGAGCCGCGGTGGGCGTGGAACCGTGCTTCCCTCGACCGGCGGCGTGGCCATCAGTACCTCCGTTCGACCGGCTTCCACGTCGTGATCCGGACGGGCAGCCGCTCGAACCGTGGTCCGTCCTCGGCGCGGAACGCCAGGGTGTGGGCCAGCCAGTTGCCGTCGTCGCGCGCCGGATAGTCCCGCCGCGCGTGCGCCCCCCGGCTCTCGCGCCGCTCGAGGGCGCCGGCGACCAGTACTTCCGCGAGTTCCAGCATGTTCTCGAGTTCCAGCGCTTCGAGGAGGTCGGTGTTGTAGACCCAGCTGCGGTCCTGGACCCGGAGCCCGCGTGATGCGGCCCGCAGCGCCTTCACTTCCCCCAGCGCGAGGCGGAGCCCCGCGTCGTCTCGGAACACCCCGACGTGCGCGTCGATGACCTGCTGCAGGTGCCGCCGCAGCTCATACGGGCTCGCGGTCCCCGTGCCCTCGAGCAGCCGTCCCAGCCGGGCGCGTTCCTCTTCCGCCTCCGCGATCGGCGGCGCCGGGAGACTGCGTTCGCCCGCCGCGTGGTGGGCGGCGGCCGCTCCGGCGATGGCGCCCCAGACCAGGCACTCGGCCGTGGAGTTTGTGCCGAGCCGGTTCGCGCCGTGCAGGGACAGGCAGGCGGCCTCGCCGGCCACCCACACGTTGTCCGCGGGGGTCTTCCCGTCGATGTCGGCGTGGATGCCGCCCATTGTGTAGTGGGCCGCGGGCCGGACCGGCAGGGCCCCGTCGACCGGATCGATCCCGTTCAGCCGGATGGCCACCTCGCGGATCTGCGGGAGGCGTTCCACGATCCGGTCGCGGCCCAGGTGCCTGAGATCGAGCCCGATGTAGCGCTGGCCCTCGCGATCGGTCAACCCGCGCCCGGCCTCGAGCTCCGTCGCCTCCGCACGGGCGACGATGTCGCGCGGCGCAAGCTCGAGCATCTTCGGGGCGTAGTCCTCCATGAACCGCCGCCCGCCGGCGTCGACCAGGTGGCCGCCCTCGCCGCGGGCCGCCTCGGTGATGAGAATGCCGGACGGCACCAGGCCCGTCGGGTGAAACTGAATGAACTCGAGGTCCTTGAGCGGCAATCCCGCCCGGTACGCGAGCGCCAGGCCGTCCCCGGTTACGTGATGCGAGTACGTCGTGAACCCGTACACCCGGCACAGACCGCCCGTGGCGATGACCAGCGCCTTCGCCTGAATCACGGCGACCTCGCCGGTCGTGAGGCTCCAGACGGCCAGTCCCGCCAGCGTATGGTCGCGCAGGATCAGGCGCGTCGCCACCCACTCGTCGTAGCGCGTGACGCGACCGTACCGCTGGAGTGTGTCGTAGAGGGTGTGCATCTCGTAGAAGCCGGTCCGGTCCGCGGCGAACGTCGCGCGAGGAAAACTGTGTCCGCCGAACGGACGCTGCCCGAGGCGGCCGTCGGACCGTCGGGACCAGGGGAGCCCCCAGTGCTCCAAATTCAAGATTTCGTCCCTGGCCCGTTCCACGAATCGTGAGACGACGTCCTGATCCGCCAGGAAGTCGCTCCCACGCACGGTGTCCCAGGCATGGAGGTCGAGGCTGTCCCCTTGCTCCGGATACAGCACCGCCGCGGTCCCGCCTTCGGCGGCGACGGAATGCGCCCGCATGAGCTGTACTTTGGCGAGGAGCGCGATATCGACGCCGCCGCGGCTCGCGCGCTGCGTTTCCAGGGCGGCCCGCAACCCCGCCAGGCCGCTCCCGAGAATCAGGACGTCGTGCTTCAAGACGCGCATGGTCACCCGTCTGTTCGCCGCAGAGCGGCGCCGCTCCTAATCAGTGTGGGTCGGTGTGGCCGGGTCTTGGGCGGCCGGGAGGGGGCGGCGGAGGGCCGGGACCCGGGCCCTCCGCCCCCCCCACCGGC
>DASYZR010000069.1 GCA_035945995.1 bacterium | reverse complement strand
GTCGACCGCATGCTGATCGCGGCGCGGAGCGAAGCCGACGAGAAGAAGCGGATCGCAGCGTACCACGAGATCCAGGCCGTGCTCGCCAAGGATGTGCCGGTGATCTATCTCTACTACCCGCCGGAACTCCAGGCGCTCAATACGCGCACGCAGGGGCTGCCGCTGATCGGCTACCGCGACGCGCTGACGTGGATGACGAAGGTGTGGGTCCGCTCCTGACCCCGTCTAGCGAGGGGCAGGCCCCGACTGGCGCCCCATCTGGCGCGGGGCAGGCGGGGCCCGCGGCGGCGGCCTGAGCCGCCGGGCCGCGGGCCCCGGATACTATCTCGATGACCGGATACGTGCTGCGCCGGCTCGCGCAGGCGGTGGTGCTGCTCTGGATCGTGAGCGTCATCACCTTCGTCCTGATTCACACCGCTCCCGGCGGGCCGGCGATGCTCCAGAATCCCGACCTCGGCCGCGAGCAACTCGCCCGATTCCGCGCCAACCTCGGCCTCGACGACCCGCTGCCGGTGCAGTATCTTCGGTGGCTCCGCGGGGCGGCGCGGGGCGATTTCGGCCGCAGCTACAACACCGTCGAACCGGTGGTGGGGCTCGTCGGGACGCGGCTGCCGAACACGCTGCTGCTGACCGGCGTTGCACTGGGGTCGGCGCTCGCGCTGGCGATTCCGCTCGGCGTGCTCAGCGCCACCCACCGCAACACGCTCGTGGACCGCGCGATCGCCGGCGTGAGCTTCATGGGCATCTCCACGCCGGTTTTCTGGTTCGCCATCATCCTCATCGTCGTGTTCTCGGTGCAGCTGCGGATGCTGCCGGCCGGCGGGATGTATCAGATCGGCGCGCACTTTTCCGTGGGCGACCGGATCCGGCACCTCCTGATGCCCGTCTTCGTGTTGACGCTCGCCAACCTCGCCGAGGTGACCCGCTACACCCGCTCGGCGATGATCGGGGCGCTCGGCGAGGACTACGTCCGGACCGCGCACGCGAAGGGGCTGGCCCGCGGCACGGTGCTCTTCCGGCACGCGCTCCGGAACGCGCTCATCCCAGTAATCACGATCGTCGGCGTCTACCTCCCGCGGGCGGTCAGCGCGACGGCGATCACCGAGACCGTGTTTTCCTGGCCGGGGATGGGGCAGCTGGCCGTGCAGTCGGCCGCCACACGAGATTATCCAGTGGTGCTGGGGGCGACGCTTGCCGTCGCGGTGTTCGCGGTCGCGAGCAGCCTCTTGACCGACTTGGCGTACGGCTACGCCGACCCGCGAATCCGGCTCGGATGAGCGATGGCGACGCGCTCGCTCCCCCGCAGCGATGTCGCCGGCGCCCCGGCCGCGCGGCCCATCCGGCGGCCGGCGTGGCGGCGCTTTCGGACGAACGGCACCGCGATCGCGTCGGCGCTCTTCCTGCTGCTGATGTACACGATCGCGGCCGCCGGCCCGCTCATCAGTCCCTACGCCCCCAACGCCGTCGACATCATGAACACCAACGCGCGGCCGTCGCCAGCGCACTGGCTCGGCACCGACGAGAACGGGCGCGACGTCCTCGCACGGGTCATCGCCGGGGCGCGGACGACCATGACCGTCGGCCTCATCGCGATGGTCATCGCCGTCGCCATCGGCGCCTGCGTCGGCAGCCTCGGCGGATACTTCGGCGGATGGGTGGACAGCGTCCTGATGCGCTTTACGGACGGGATGATGGCGATCCCCTACTTTTTCCTGGTGCTGATCGTCGTCGCGGTCTTCGGGTCCAGTTTCCGGAACATCCTGGTCGTGATCGGCCTGACGAGCTGGATGGTGGTCGCGCGCATTGTCCGCGGGGACGTGCTGCGCTACCGCGGGCTGGACTTCGTGGTCGCCGCGCGGGCCGTCGGCGCGCGCACCGCGCGCATCCTCGTCCGGCACATCGTCCCCCAGGCGGTGCCGTCGATCATCGTGGCGGCCACGTTCGGCGTCGCGAACGCGATTCTGCTCGAATCGGCCCTGAGCTACCTGGGGCTGGGGATCCAGGCGCCGCAGGCGAGCTGGGGCAACATGCTGAGCAACGCCCAGGCCTACGTGTGGGAGAATCCGCTGCTGCCCGTCTATCCCGGATTCCTGATCCTGTTCACGGTGCTGGCCTACAACTTTCTCGGAGATGCGCTGCGCGACGCGCTCGACCCCAGGTATCGGGAGAGCGACCTCTAGGGCCGGTCGCGTGGGCGGACAGATCGACACGCAGAGGAGGCGGAACACGAGATGAGTCGCACAGCGGACATCACGGGATGGACCGACGCCGCGCTCGAGGGGCGGCTGCTCGACGGCGTCTCGCTCAAGGTCCCGTGGCGGGTCGTCGAAGATTTTTCCAAACTGACGCGCCTGTCCGGGTCGCCGGAGGAGCGGCGCGCGTTCGAGATCCTGATGCGGCACCTCGAGAAGTGGGGCGTGCCGCACCGGCTGCATGAGCCCCTGTGCTTCATCTCGATCCCCGGCCCGGCGGCGGTCAAGTGCAACGAGGTGACGTACCGGGCCAAGACGCCGGCGATGTCGGTGTCGACCGGAGGAGACGATGTGACGGGTGAGCTCGTCTACGTCCGGGGAGCCGGCGCGGACAGCGCCGCCGACGTGTTCTCGGCGGGCGTGGAGTTCGGGGGCGCGCGCGTCGAGGGCAAGATCGTCCTCACCGAGGGCATGGCCTCGCCCGGGAAGGTGCGGGACCTGATGACGGCCGGGGCGCTCGCCGGCATCTTCATCAATCCCGGTGAGAACATCCACGAGGGCATCTGCACGACGATCTGGGGCACGCCCGACCTCGACGCCGCCCCGCGGCAGCCCTCGCTGCCCGTGGTCGCGGTCAACCGGCCCGACGGCGCGGCGCTGATACGCGCCGCGCAGCAGGGCGCGCGCGCGGCGGTCGCGACCCGGCTCGACACGGGATGGCGCACGATCCCGGTGCTCGTGGCGGAGATTCCCGGCCGGCAGGCGCCCGGGGAGTTCGTGCTGCTGCACGGGCATCTCGACGGCTGGCACTTCGGTGTCGGCGACAATGCCACGGGCGACGCGACCCTGCTGGAGCTGGCGCGGGTCTTTTGGCGGCACCGCCGCCGGCTCGCGCGCACGCTGCGAATCGCCTGGTGGTCCGGCCACTCCCACGGGCGCTACGCCGGCTCCACCTGGTACAGTGACACCCACGCGCTCGATCTCGCGCGGCATTGCGTGGCGCAGGTGAACTGCGACTCACCGGGCTGCCGGTGGGCGACGACGTTCAATCACCTGACCGCGATGAGCGAGACGGTACCCCTCGTAGACGCGGCGATCCGTGCGACGACGGGCATCACGCCCCAGCCCGAGCGGCCGCCGCGGGCCGGCGACTACTCGTTCAACGACATCGGCCTGTCGTCGTTCTACATGCTCAGCTCGACGATGTCGGAAGAAGACCGGGCCGCGAAGGGGTACTACGCGGTGGGCGGATGCGGCGGCAACATCGCCTGGCACACCGAGGACGATCTGATGGAGATCGCGGACAAGGACAACCTGCTCCGCGACATGCGGGTCTACGCGGCGTCGGTGTTGCGGGTGCTCCAGGCGTCGCTGCACCCGCTCGACTGGACCCAAACCGCGGCCGAGTTTCGAGGCACCCTCGAACGGTACGAACGGGCGGCGGGGGATCTCTTTGATTTCGGACCGGCGCGCGCGGCCCTCGACGCCTTCCAGGGCGCGCTCGACACGTTCTACGCCGGGGCCCCGGCCCGGGGCACCGCGCGCACCGCCGCGGTGCGCCGCTTCAACGCCGCCCAGCGCCGACTGGGCCGCCTGCTGATCCCGGTGAATTACAGTCGCATGCCGGCGTTCTGGCACGATCCCGCGGTCAACGTGCCGGCGCTGCCGGACCTTGCGCCGGCGCTCGGTGCGGCGCAGGCGGCCGGCAACACGGCACAGCAGGGCATCTTGCGGGCGCACCTGACACGCGGGCAGAACCGTCTTGCCTGGGCGCTGGAACAGGCGCGGGAAACGGTCGGGGGCTGACCGGTCGTTACGAGAGGGTCGCCAGGCAGCCTTCGACGATCCGGCAGGCCGCGCACCGCGTCGAGCACCGCCGTTCGCCGGCGGACGAGATCGACGCGGGAGAAATGTACGGGTCGTGGACGATGATGCGGGCGCGGTAGCCGAAGGCGCGGAGTTGTTCCTCGACGTAACCGGCCGCGCTCCGTTCCTCGGCGCTGCCGGAGAGCCGTGGGGGGGAGTTGCCGAGTGTATTCGACCAGGTTCGATTGCGAGATCGCGCTCACGTCGAGCGCTACGGCAGGACCACCGGCTGGGTCGCATACGCCGGCGGCCACACGAGCGCCCGCGTGTTCGGCGCGACCCACTCCCAGACCACGCTGGCGGCCCGTAGATTTTCTCCGGCGGCCGGCGTGCCGGGCGCGCCGAACGCCAGGCCGGCGCCGTTGGGGAGCGCGCCGGCGGGAAGGGCCGCCCGCCGGGCGGCGGAGGCGACCGCGGCCGGAGACAGATTTGCTGGGCGGGGCAGGACGCCCTGGAAGAGCGCCAGGCCGCCGGCAAAGCCGGACAGCGCCGGTTCCCACAGCGGATGTCCGTACCGCTGCCGGAACTGCTGCCGGGCCCAGAGCAAGGCCTGCGCCGCCTGCGGGGCGAGCGCGCGCGTCGGGAGGAGATCACCGGTCTTGTCGGAGGAGAACACGCCGACGGCGCCGGCTCCGAGCCGCCGGCCGAACTCGGGCATGATGTAGGCCGAGCATCCGCCGATGTTGACGGCCAGCGGCACGTGCCGGCGCAGGATCGCCTGCCGGAGCGCGACGGCGTTTTCCATATACCCGGCCACGATCAACACGTCGCTGCGCGCCGCGCCGATGCGTCCGGCCAGGGCTCCATAGTCCGCGTGCCACGCATCGTACGGCAGGACGGCCGCGAGCGGCAGTCCGGATCGCCGGATCTCCGCAATCTCCCCCTGCGCCTCCGCCCGGCCGAACGCATCGTCCACGTAGGCGACGGTGTACCGGAGGGGGCGCGCATGACGGAGGCGCGGGGCGAGTTGGTCGCGCACAAAGGCCACGGCCTGCCGGCCGAGGACCGCGCCGCTCGGGGCGACGCGGAAGAAGTGCACGCCCGGCGCCGCGTGCGCGGCGATGTCTCCGACGGCACCCGTCTCCCAGTAGACGAGCCCCAGCCGCGCCGCCGTCTCGGCGGCGGGACGCGCGATGACGCTGCCGTAGGTGCCCACGACCGTCGTCACGCCGCCCTCCGCGAGCTGCTCGACGGCCGAGGGGGCGGCATCCGACGATGCGGCGGACGCCAAACGGATCTCCACCGAGCGCCCCGCCACGCCCCCGTGCAGGTTGACGTACTCCGCCGCCAACAGGAGTCCGCGGTACTCGTCGGTCCCTCCGCCCGGCGCGGCCTGCGGGCCGTCCGTCGGGTAGACCGCGCCCACGATGATGGGCCGCCCCTGGCCGCCCGCCGGCATGCCCGCGACCAGCGCCACGAGCAGTACCACCGGCAACACGCGTCGCATCATCCGCTCACCTCACCACGGAAGGGTTTGATATCGGACGCCGTCCCTGTCCGCCTCCGGGATATGTTACACTACGAACCAGACGGCAGCGTTGATCCGCTCCGCGTCGAGGCGGGATCATGGCCACGGCGGCCGGGTTTTCAACGCGTGGTACTTTCGCATGATGGCCCACGGGGACGCCTCGCCGCGCCCCGTCCGGGTCGAGGTCATCGCCTACGCCCCGACCGCCTTCTATCACTGCCAGCACTGCGAAGTGGCCTTCGACGAAGCCGGGTTGGGCCGGCCCATCCGCGACGAGCAGCTGCCGGACGATCTTCTGCACGAGTACCAGGCAATGTCCGATTGGGTGCGTGTTGACCGATACGCATGGTCCGGTGTTGCCGGTGTTGGTGTTCCCAAAATGAGCGGGTCCGCGGCGCGCGAGCGCCGCGGACCCAACGGGCGGTCCTTCTCGTGACTACGTTACTGAACGATCAGGTGCCCGGTTGCCCACATTGCGATTCCGGCGAGCAGAAGCAGCGCAAGCAACATTGTTCTACCTCCTCTCGCTCCACCCACACCTATCTTTCCCTGTTGTGGGGCGAACGTATTCTGCGAAAGTTGTGAAGATAGGGCCGCCCCCGGCGCGCCCTGCGTGAAATGCGGTGTGGTTCGGGCCGGCGTGGGTCCTGGGCCCGCGCGTTCGCGCCCGCCCGGAGATCGCCTACGGGCTCGAGGCGGCGAACACCCCGAGCCGGTCGCTGTGGGCGAGGTTCTCCTGCGAGCCGGTGAAGACGGTCGTGGCGAGGCGGGTCCAGGTCCGCGTGCCGATCACGCCCGCAGGGAGCGTCACCGTGGCCTGGAGGTCGTCCGTGGAGAACTCGGCGGCGACCGATCCTCCGGCGCCGAGCGGCACCTGGCCGGTGTAGGGCTGGGGCGCGTCGTTGTCGCTCTGACGGCCGGCCGGCGGGCGCACCCAGCGGTAGGGCGGCTGCGGCACGAGACGGTCGAACACTATCCGGCCGTGCGGCGGATGCGGGGCGACCGTGGCGCTCACGACGTAGGCGACCGCCAGGGCCAGCCCGGCGAGCAGGCGGGCCCCGCGCATGCGGCTCGTGACCGACGTTGCGCGCACCATCCCAGGTTGGCACCGGAGACCGGTGCTTCCTCTCCACCCGGAAGGAGTGACATCCGCCTCTCGCGGAAGCGTCACGTTTATGACGATACGATTCGCACGCCCGTCATACGCGCTGTTGCCCTGGCCGGTTCTGTTCGGGAGCCTGGCGCTGGTCGCCGTGGCCGGCGCCGCGGATGCGGCCGCCAAGAGCCCGGCGCACCCGGTCGCGGTCATCCACACGACGGCCGGCGACCTCCGGTGCGAGCTCTTCCCCGATCGGGCGCCGAAGGCGGCGAGCAACTTCATCGGTCTCGCGACCGGCAAGAAGGACTGGATCGACCCCCGCACGGGCAAGCCGCAGCACAATCGTCCCTTCTACGACGGGGTCATTTTCCACCGCGTCATTCCCGAATTCATGATTCAGGGCGGCGATCCGCTCGGCACCGGCACCGGCGGACCGGGCTACCGCTTCGACGACGAACTGCACGCCGATCTGCTTTTCGACCGGCCCGGGCGCCTCGCGATGGCCAACGCCGGCCCGAACACGAACGGCTCGCAGTTCTTCATCACGGAAGGTCCTCAGCCGGGGCTCAATCCGTGCCTGGACGAGGGCGGGTGCCGGCGCGGGTCGCAGATCGTGCCGAAGGGCACGGGCTACACGATCTTCGGGCAGTGCGACGCGCGCTCGGTGGAACTGGTGAAACGGATCGCCCGGATGCCGCGGGACGTGAACGACCGCCCGCTGCACCCGGTCAAGATCACGCACATCGACGTCGCCGGCGCGCCGAAGCCGTAGCCGGCGGGGCGGGGCCGTGGCGCAGCGGGTCGTCATCGTCGGCGGCGGGGTCATCGGAAGCTCGATCGCCTATTTCCTCGGGAGCCACCCGCGGTTTCGCGGCGACGTGGTCGTGATCGAACGGGATCCGGGTTACCGGTACGCGTCGTCGGCGCTTTCGGCGAGTGCGATCCGCCAGCAGTTCTCCACGCCGGTGAACATCGAGATCTCCCGCTTCGGGATCGAATTTCTCCGCCGGGTCGGCGCGCATCTCGGCACCGGCGACGAGCATCCCGACGTCGGCCTGATCGAGCCCGGCTACCTCTTCCTCGCGACGCCGGCCGGCGTGACCATCCTCGAGCGCAACCACCGTCTCCAGCGCGCCCACGGCGTGGACGTGGCGCTGCTCACCCCGCCGGAGCTCGGCGGACGGTTCCCCTGGATGAACGTCGAGGGAATCGCGGCCGCGTCACTCGGCCTCTCCGGCGAGGGCTGGTTCGACGGCTATGCGCTGCTGCAGGCCTTCCGCCGCAAGGCCCAGGCGCTCGGCGCGGCGTACGTGCCGCAGGCCGTCACGGGATTTGCGCGGGAGGGCCGCCGGGTCGCCGCGGCGATCCTCGGCGACGGGTCGGCGGTCGCGGCGGACGTCGTCGTCAATGCCGCCGGGCCATGGGCCGGGCACGTCGCGGCGATGCTCGACGTCGACCTCCCGGTCCGGGCGCGCCGGCGGAGCGTTTTTGTCTTCGCCTGCCGCGCGGCGCTGCCCGGCTGTCCGCTGGTGATCGATCCGTCGGGCGTGTGGTTCCGGGCCGACGGGCCGAACTTCCTCACCGGCACCTCGCCCCGCGGGGGGGAGCCCGATCCAGACGACGCGCCGCTCGAGGTCGACGAGCGGCTGTTCTCCGACACGATCTGGCCGGTGCTGGCGTCCCGCGTGCCGGCCTTCGAGGCCGTCAAGGTCCTGAAGAGCTGGGCCGGATACTACGCGCTCAACACCTTCGATCACAACGCCATCATCGGTCCGCACCCGTCCCTCGACAACGTGCTCTTCGCCAACGGGTTCAGCGGGCACGGACTGCAACAGTCGCCGGCCGTGGGCCGCGGGCTCGCGGAGTGGATCGTCGAGGGCGGCTACCGCAGTCTGGATCTCACGCCGCTTGCCGCGGCGCGCCTCGTCGAAGGGCGGCGTCTCGTCGAACTCAACGTCATCTAGCGGAACGCTACGCGCGCTCCTCCGCGCGGCGGGCCGGCGCGTTCCGGACCGGCTCGATGGCGGCCTCGCGCACCGGCGGCGCCTGCTCGAGCCCGACGCGGCCGATCGCGATTTCGGCGACGAAGTAATTTTCGCCGCGCACCGGTGCCCCGGCCAGCCGGCGTCGGGTGGCGATCTGGCCCACGTGCGTGAGCGCGTCCGCGATCGGGCCCTGGAACAGGCGCTCCGGGGGAGCGTGAAGGGGGGCGAGCGACGCGAGATACGCGTCGAGCGCCGCGAGCGCGCCGAAGAACCGGTCGACTTCCGCGTCCCACGGCCGGGGCGCGGACCCGGGCCATGTCTGCCGCCCCTGGGCGAGCGAGAGCGCCCATTCCATGAGATCGCCCATGTGCGCGAGAATCTGCGCGGGCGTCATCGCGGTCGGCTCGGCGAGTCGCAGGTCCCCGAAACCGGGCGGGGCGCCGCGCACCGCTTTGCCGGCCCGGTAGGCCAGCGTCGCCAGGCAGTGCCGGAGCCACCTGCGTCCTTCGTCGGATGGCGCGGGATTCGTCGTCATGGCGTTGACGTCGCCTCCGTGGGCCGCGCCGCTCTGGGGCGGCTGAGGGTGTCGCGCAGCGCCTGCACGATGCCGCCGGGCAGCGCGAGGACGATGGCGATGAAGAGCACGCCGAAGATGAGAAGATGCAGTTCGCCCAGCCTGAGCGCGAGCGATTCGCGAAGCGCCAGGAACACCACGGCGCCGACGATGGGGCCGGCCACCGTGCCGACGCCGCCGAGGTAGACGATCAGCAGCGGGTCGAAGGTCCACAGCGGACTGAACAGAAAGCTCGGGTAGAAGCCGACGTGGTAGAAGGCAAAGCCCCCGCCCACGGCACCGGCGAGCGCGCTGCTGAGGATGAACGCCGACAGCGTGTGGCCGTACGCACCGACGCCGACACTCTCCGCCACGGCCTCGTCCTCCCGCACGGCGACCAGTCCGCGGCCGAAGCGTGAGTGCGCGATCCAGGCTGCGGCGGCCGTCGTCGCGACCGCCACGCCGAGCGCCAGGTAGTAACGCGGCGCGAGCGTGTACGCGGCCAGCGCCTGCGGCGGCAGGGCGGCGATGTCGGGCAGGACGTTGCCCACCGTGATGCGGAGGATCTCCGCCGCGGCCAGGGTCCCGATCGCGAAGTAGGGGCCGCGCAGCCGCAACGCGGGTGCGCCGATCACGACCCCGGTCGCGGCGGCGGCGACCGTCCCGGCCCCCACCGCCCAGGCAATCGGGACGCCGCCGGTCCACAAGAGGCGCGTTGTGAGCGCGCCGACGCCGAAGAACGCGGCGTGGCCGAGGTTCACCTGTCCGCCGAAGCCGCCGAGCACGTTCCACGACTGGGCCAGCGCCGCGTAGAGCCAGACCAGCAAGACCCAGGACAGCAGGGCCCGATCCTGTGTGATCGCGGGCAACGCCGCGGCGGCGATCAGTGCGGCGGTCCCGACGGCCGCGGCCGGCAGCCCGCGCCGGGTCACGGCGCTCCGCGCGCGAACAGGCCCTGCGGCCGGATCGCGAGCACGACCAGGAACAGCACGAGTCCGATGATTTCCCGGTAGGCGTTGCCGAGCAGAACGCCGCTTATGGATTCCGCGACCCCGAGGCCGAGTCCCGCCACGAATGCGCCGGCCACACTGCCCAGCCCGCCCAGCACCACCACGATGAGCGCCGTGAGCGTCCAGGCCAGGCCGATCGACGGGCTGATGGCGTCGGTCACCGTCGCCAGCGTGCCGGCGACGCCGGCGAGCGCGCTGCCGAGGCCGAAGGCCGACAGGAACACGGCCGGGACCGGGATGCCGGCCAGCGCGGCCGCGTCGACGTCGTCCGCCGTGGCGCGGACGGCCTTGCCGGGATACGTGTGGTGGAGGAACAGATGAAGCAGGGCGACGGCGACGAACGCCACGGCGAGCGCCCCGAGCCGCGACAACGGGACGACGACGCCGGCGACCGCCAGGACGTGCCCGGCGTAGGCCGTGGTCACGGCCCGCTCGTCGCCGGTCCACGCCGCGAGGGCCAGGGTCTGCAGCACGAGCGCGAGCCCGAAGCCGATCAGGATCGAGCTCTTGAGCTTCGTGACCTCCGCCGCACGAAGCAGGCGGCTGAACAGCACCCGGTAGAGGAGGATCCCGACGAGGAACAGGGCGGCGCCGCTCGGCACGACGGAGAGGAACGGGTCCACGCGCCAGAGGGTGAAGAGCCAGAAGGCCGCGTAGCCGCCCAGCATGAGCAGTTCGCCGTGGGCGACATTGAGGATCTTCAGGACACCGAACACCACGGTCAGGCCGACCGCGGCCAGGCCGTACAGCGCGCCGACGAGCAGACCAAAGACCGCGCTCTGGGCGAGCATCAGGCCTCCGCTTCCGGGCGCGCCGCGCCCGCCTCGTCGGGGGCGCCGAGATAGACCTCAACCACGCCGGCGTGCTCGAGGACCTCGTGCGGCCGCCCCTCGGCGATGGTGCGGCCGGCGTTGAGCACGACGGCACGATCGCACAGGTCCCGCATCGCTCCGACGTTGTGCTCGACGATCACGATCGTGATGCCGCCGGCGCGAATCCGCCGGAGCAGTACGAGCAGGGCCGCGACCTCCGTGGAATTCAGGCCCGCGGCGGGTTCATCCAGCAGGAGTAGGCGCGGGCTCACGGCGAGCGCGCGGGCGACCTCGAGGGTCTTGCGCTCCGCCAGCGTTAGGGTGCCGGCCGGGCGATCCGCCTTGGCGGCCAGTCCGACGAACTCGAGGCACTCGAGCGCCTCGGCGCGGGCGCCGGCCATGTCGCCTGCGCGGACGTGCCCGTAGAGGCGCGCGACGAGGACGTTGTCGAGCACCGCGAGACCGGACAAGGCGCGGACGAGCTGAAATGTCCGCGCGATGCCGAGCGCGGCCCGCCGGTGCGGCGCAAACCCGGTGACGTCGCGGCCGTCAAAATAGACCGCGCCGCGGTCGGGCGCGAGCGTCCCCGCGATCAGGTTGAAAGCCGTCGTCTTGCCCGAGCCGTTCGGACCAAGCAGGCCGAGAATTTCTCCCGCGCGAACGGCGAACGACAGATCCTCGACTGCGCGCAGGCCGCCGAAGGTCTTGGCGAGGCCGCGCGCTTCGAGCAGGTCGCGGCGGTTATCGGGCACGCCAGGGTGGCGCAGGATAGACCAACGGCACCCCGCCCAGATCTTTGGGCCACACGAGTTGCTGCTGACCGTGCTGCCACTGCACGAACACGGTGGTGACGATGCCGGTGCCGTCCGGTTGAAACCGCACCGGGCCCATCACGGTCGGCATATTTGTCGTGGCCATCGCGTCCCTGACCGCGGCCGCATCGAGCCGGCCCGCCCGCTCGATCGCGTTGGCGACGATCTGGACGCAGGCGTACGACGGGCCGACGAGGACATCCGCCGGGCGGTGGAACCGCTGCTCGTGCTCGGCGTTGAGGGCCGCGACACCGGGATACTTGACATCGTGATGCCAGCCCGGGGCGAGGAGCACGTCGTCGCCGTCCTTGCCGAGCGCCTTCGCCCAGCTCACGGCGTCGGCGGCACGGATCATCACCACGGCCTTGGGATTGAAATCGAGTTCCTTCATCTGCCGCATGAGCGCGATGCCGTCGGGTGGGTTCGGGAGCGCGAACACGGCGTCCGCCCCGGCGCTCTTGGCCCGCAGGATGATGTCCGAGAAGTCCCGGGACAGCGGCGTGTACTGGGCCCGGAGAACGATCTGGTAGCCGTTCTCGCGCGACCGCGCCGTCCAGACGTCGCCCATTTCGCGGCCCCAGTCGGTCCGCTCCTGAAAGATCGCGACTCGCCGCGGCCGCTGGTCCGCGGCGATGCCGGCGTTGAGCAGCCGGTACGTTTCGCGTCCGAGGTCGGGGGACTTCGGGAAGGGCGAGAACAGGTACCGGAACCCGTGCTCGTGAATCGCGTGGAGCGCGAAAGCCACGCCGCAGTACGGAATCTTGTCTTTCTCGGCGACCGGCGCCGCCGCCGCGTGGAGGTCGCTCGCGAACCCGCCGAGCAGCGCGACGGGACCCTGGCCGGCCAGCGTCTCCAGCCGGCTGACGGTCTTGGTGGGGTCGGACTCGTCGTCGAGGATCGACAGTTGGAGTTGCGCGCGCCCTCCGCCGACCCGGACGCCGCCGGCTCTGTTGAGATCGTCCACCGCGATCTCGTATCCGGCGCGGACCTGTGCGCCGCCGGAGGCATACCGGCCGGTCAACGGGATGACGCTGCCGAGCTTGACCACGGCCGCCGGAGCGCCGATGGAGCCCGACGCCGGGAGCCCGACGACGAGCGCCGCGATCGCAAGCGCAGCCCCAAGACTCCGCATGAGCATGCCACCCCCCACGTTGTCTCGCCGCCGACCTCCCGTGCGGTGCCCGGCTTCAGTGCCAGACGTCGTGCGCGGTCTCCGCCACGAGGCGGAGTTTGGCCCACTGATCGTCTTCGTTGATCAAATTTCCTTCCATCGTCGAGGCGAACCCGCACTGCGGGCTCAACGCCAGATGCTCGAGCGGGACGTACCGGGCGGCTTCATCGATCCGCCGCCTGAGGTCCGGCTTCGCCTCGAGCCGGGGACGCTTGCTGCTGACGAGGCCGAGGACCACGGTCTTGCCGCGCGGCACGAACCGCAGCGGTTCGAATGTCCCCGACCGCTCATCGTCGTATTCCAGCAGAAACCGGTCGACGGCGAGACCGCCGAACAACTGCTCGGCGATGAGGTCGTAGCCGCCTTCGGCATACCATTGGCTGCGGTTGTTGCCCCGGCACAGGTGGATCGCGAGCGTCACACCGTCCCGGCGGGCGCCGTCCAGGGAGGCGTTGTCGGCACGCACCGCCTCTTCGAGCGCGGCCTCCGGCTCGACGTCCATCTCCCGGCGGATGTAGTCCCGCCACTTCGGATCGACGTAGTAACTGTACCGCGGGGCGTCGATCTGGACGTAGCGGACGCCGCCGGCGACGAGGGCGCGGATCTCGGCGTTGATGATCGGCACGATGTCCCACAGCAGCGCGGAGTGGTTCGGATAGACGCGATCGGTCACGCCGCGTTTGAAGGCGATCGCCGGAAACTGGTTGGCGCTCGGCAGCGTCACCTTGAAGGGCCCGGGACTGTGGGCCGCGAGAAACGGCAGTTCGTGCGCGGTGAGCCGCCGGCGCTGGTGGAGCCGCGCCGTGGCGATCCCCGTGACACTGCTCACGGCCGCCACGCTTGCCCCGCCGCCGGCCCACATCCGGGCGACGGCATCGCCGGTATCGAACCCTTCGACCGCGTCGAGGAGGTCGCTCATGAAGTTCCGCCGGCGGAGTTCCCCATCGGTGAAGATGTCCATGCCGGCGTCGCGCTGGCGGTCCAGCACCCGGAGAATGTGCCGGTCTTCGATCTCCCGAAGCCGCTCCGGCGGTACCCGGGCGGCCCGGGCATCCAGGAGGTCCGGAGGCCGGAGCAGGCTCCCGACTTGGTCGGCCCGGGACGGTGTCGCCATCATGCGGCGGTCTTTGGCGTCACGTCCGGCCTCTCCTGCTGCGAGGGGGGAGGTCCCGGCACGCGCCGAACAGCCTGTACGGGTCGCCGGCGCGGCCGAGCGCGGCCGGCCCGGAGGACGACGATGAGCGAGACCCGGCCGTTGATCGCGCAACTGGCGCACGTGGAGATCCTGACCCCACGTCTCGACGAAAGCTGCTGGTTCTTCCACGATCTCTTGGGTCTCGAAGAGAGCGCGCGGGACGGGAGATCGGTCTACCTGCGGGCGTACGAAGACTTCTATCACCACACCTTGAAGCTGACCGAGGCCGCGGGCCCCGGGCTGGGGCACATCGCGTGGCGGACGCCGTCGGCCGAGGCCCTGCAGACGCTCGCGCGGCGCGTCGACGCGGAGGGGCTCGGCCGGGGCTGGAACGACGGCGACCGCGGCCACGGCCCCGCCTACCGGTTCCTCACCCCCGACGGCCACCCGATGGAGGCGCTCTGGGAGGTCGAGTATTACGCGGCGCCGGCGGGACAGCGGAGCCGGCTGCGGAACCGCCCGCAGCGGCGGCCGCTGCGGGGCGTGCCGGCGCGCCGCCTCGACCACGTCAACCTGATGGCGCGCAGCGTGCCCGAGGTGCGGCGCTTCTTCATGGACGTGCTGGGCTTCCGGCTGCGCGAGCAGAAGATCGGGGAGGGGCGCGTCGAGGTCGGCGCCTGGCTCAGCGTGAGCGCCCTCACCCATGAAATCGCCGTGATGCGCGACGGGACCGGCGCCGCCGCCCGGTTCCACCATCTTGCGTACTGGTACGCCCACCCGCAGCAACTTATCGACCTCGCCGATCTGTGCGCCGACTACGAGGTGCCGATCGAAGCGGGTCCCGGCAAGCACGGAACGACCCAGGGGTTGTTCATGTATGCGCGCGAGCCCGGCGGAACGCGCGTGGAGTTGTTTGGCGACGTCGGCTACCTCATCTTCGATCCGGAGTGGAAGACGGTCGTGTGGGACGTGGCCAACGAGGCGGATCTCGAGAAGAGCAGCATCTGGTTCGGCGGACGGCTGCCGGAAACATTTTATACGTACGGCACGCCGTCGCGGGTCGAAGCGGCGCGCTAGCGCCGCCCACCCCGGGAACGAGGAGGCCACACATGACCGTACCGGAACTCTCGTGGACGTCCGCGCGTGATCTCGCCGGTCTGATTCGCCGCGGTGAGGTCTCGCCCGTGGACGTTGTGGAGGCGGTCCTCGACCGGATCGACCGGATCAACCCCGCGATCAACGCGTACTGCACCGTGACCGCCGAGCAGGCCCGGGAGGCCGCGCGCGGGGCCGAGCAGGCCGTCGCGCGCGGCGCGGTTCTCGGACCGCTGCACGGCGTGCCGTTTTCGCTGAAGGACCTGACGCCGACGCGCGGGATCCGGACCACGATGGGCTCGAAAATCTTCGAGCATCAGGTGCCGGAGGAGGACGCGATTCTCGTCGGACGGCTGCGCGACGCCGGAGCGATCCTGCTCGGCAAGACCAACACGCCGGAGTTCGGATGCAAGCCGTTCACCGACAACCGGATCTTTGGAGCGACCCGCAACCCCTGGGCCCGAGACCGCTCGGCGGGCGGCTCGAGCGGCGGGGCGGCCGCCGCGGTGGCCGCCGGCCGGCCGGCGCATCGCGCAGCACTTGGACATGCTCCTCCCGACGTACGCGTTCAACTTCAGCGCGTACCCGGCCATCACGGTGCCGTGCGGTTTTACGGGCGAGGGGCTGCCGGTGGGGCTCCAGATCGTCGCGGGCTGG
>DASYZR010000068.1 GCA_035945995.1 bacterium | reverse complement strand
CGGCGGCGCTTTGAGGCCGCCCCGCCCCGGGAGCGCGGGGGCGCCGGCCTGCCGGGCCAGGAGGCCGCGGCGCCGCACGTCTTTACGCTCGACGAACGGCTCGACGGTCTCGCGGATCTCGTCGCGCGGCACGTGGACCTCGACCGCGTCCGCGCGATCGCCGGACTGACCCGGACGTAACGGGCCGCCGTCCCCGCCGCGGGATGGCGGCTGGCCGCACCGAAAGGAACACCCCCGGCCGGTCACAAACTCCCTCTGCAATGCCGTTTCTGGCCGTGATCACCGATCACGACTTCCCCAATCTCGACGACGAGGACGACGTCTTCCGGCCGCTCGGGATCGAGATGCGTGTGGCGAATGCGAAGGACCGCCGCGCGCTCCTCGCCGAGGTCGCGGCCGCCGACGCGCTCATGAACGAGTACGCGGCGGTCGATGCCGAGGTAATCGCCGCGATGCCGCGCTGCCTGGCGATCGTCCGGTACGGCGTCGGCGTCGACACGATCGACCTGCAGGCGGCGACCGCGGCCGGGATCTGCGTCGCCAACGTGCCGGACTATGGGACGCAGGAGGTCGCGCTCCACGCGTTCACGCTGGTCCTGGCCGTCCACCGGCGGCTCCGCACCTACGATGCCGCCCTGCGGGCCGGACGGTGGATGCCCGGGCCGGCCGTGACTCCTCCGATCCACCGTCTCCGCGGGCAGACGCTCGGCATCGTGGGCCTCGGGCGGATCGGGCGCATGCTGGCCGCCTACGCCGCGCCCCTGGGGATGCAGCTGCTGGCCTTCGACCCGTACCTGACGCGAACGGCGGCCGCGGAAGCGGGCGCCACGCTCGTCGATTACGGGACGCTTCTGCGCCAGTCGGACGTCGTGTCGTTTCACGCGCCGCTCCACACCGAGACGCGCCACCTGCTCGGGGAGGAGGAGATCAGCCTGCTCAAGTCCGGCGCGATCGTCGTCAACACGTCCCGGGGGGCGGTGATCGACACAGCGGCCCTCGCGCGGGCCCTGCGCGAAGGCCGCCTTGGCGGCGCCGGCCTCGACGTCTTCGAAGGCGAGCCGCTGCCCGCCGATCATCCGCTGCGCGAGGCGCCGAACACGATCTTGACACCGCATGTGGCATGGTATAGTGAAGAGGCTCGGCGGGCCCTCAAGCGGTCCGTCGCCGAAGAGGTCGCGCGGGTTGCGCAGGGAGAGTGGCCGCGCTCGCTCGTCAATGTCGACGTGCGGCCGCACGCCCGCCTGACGCGGGACCGCTAGGCGGGGGAACCTTGGGTTTGCCCCGAACGTATGGTGGGTAACCGGTAATTGAGGTGACATGGCTATGATGAAAGCCCTGACAACGGGTCTTGGTGTGTTGACAATTCTCGCCGTGACGGGCATGGCCACGCCTTCGGGCCAGGCAATGCTCGGACTGCGCCAAACGCAAACCCAGACGCCGGTGTCCGTGATCGCCGATCCGGGTCCGGCAAACACGACGCCGGCCGCGGTACCGACGCCGGTGCGCACCGCACCCGCGGCCGCTCCCGCGCCGGCCTCCGCTCCGGCAGTCTCACATGCCGTGGCGCCGGCAGGTCCGACAACGCCGGTCGCGCGTCCCGCGGTAACGCATGCCGCACCGGTCGCACGTCCCGCGGCTCCGACTTCCGCCCCCGCGGCTGCCGGGCCCGTACCGGCGGCGAGTCCGGTCAACGCCGGGGCAATCACCAACATTCTGCTCAACCTGCCTCAGGTGTTGCAGCCTACGCAGGGACGGCCCGGCGAAGCGGGCCCGGCGCCCGTGAACAACGATCAGTGGGTCCCGCCGGGGCACCGCAAGGCGAAGAAGGGCCAGGACGTTCAGTGGCCTGACGGCGATCCGGGCGAGCAGGGGCACTAGCGCGCTGTAGCGTTCGAAGCACGATCCGACGATAGCGGTGGCGGCCGCGGGGTAAGTACCCGCGGCCGCCACGTCATGTCTGCATGTTCGCGGAGCCCGGCGGTACCTCGGGCTCCGTGCACTACCCCGCTAGAACTTCAGGATCGGCAGCTGGTTCGGATCGGGTCCGCTCCCGGGGCCCATCTGCGGGAACCCCGGAATCTGCGGCCCGTCGTACGGCTGCATGAAGAAGAACTCCGGATTGCCGCCGTTGCGGGGCGCCGGCCCCGGACGCAGCTGATAGAGACGGCCCTGGTAGAAAAACAGGATCCGATCGCAGTTCTGCTGCGCGCCGGACCCTGGGAAGGGCGCCTGCGCGGGGTTGTTGCCGGGCTGGTTGGGGAGCGGGAAGAACTCGCGCGGATTGATGGGCGCGCCCTGCGCCGGCCGGACGACGATCTCGATGCGGCTCTGCACGCCGCCGTGATGCCGCGTCCACGTCATCGCGCCGGCGCCCAACGCAAGCACCGTTCCCACCGTGCCGATCGCGATCCCGAGCGCGAGCGTCCGTGCCGTTCGCCCGTCCATCGCCTGCCGCCTCCCGCACTATCGTGGTGAGCGTATGCTATCACAGCGAGGCGGCGCTTTCCTGGGCCGCCTCTACCCGTAGATTCCCCGCCTCCCCGCGGCCCCTATCGCGGGATCGCCGCCGCGTGTTTCAGGCTATGCTAGAATGGATGCGAGGTGAGTCTTCGTGGCCTTGATCTTCACGTTTCCGTGCGGCCGGTGTGGAAAGAAATACAGCATCTACTATCCCAAGACGTTCATTTATTCCGTCTACGGGAACGGGACGCCGGCCCAGGGACAGCGCGAAGACGCCGAAGAACAGGCGTCGGGCGCCATCGAGGCCGCGCGGCAGCACGCCGAGGCCTCGGGCAACGCGTGGATCGACGCCAGCCAGGTGTCCAAGATCACCTGCGTCTGCGGCAAGAACCTCGACCTGAACATCGCCAACCACCCGCGGGTGCCCCAGCGCAAGGCGCAGACCGCCGTGCGCCAGACCGGCGTCATCGCGTTCCCGGCGGTGCGCAAGGCCTCTCCGGCGCCGGCCCCTCCGCCGAACGGCGCGGCCACATCGCACGCTCCCGCAGCACCGGCTACGCCGGCTTCCGGGGGGCCTCACCGACGGCCAGACGCGTAATCTTCACGCCGCGCGGCGTGACGTCGGCTTCATATTCCACGGGTTCACCCGGTTCGAGCCGCCGCCGGCCGGCGCGCCGCAGGACGCGCCGGTGCACGAACACGTCCCGCCCTTCGGCGTCGATCACGAACCCGTAGCCCATCCGGCTGTCGAACCACTTCACGACCCCGCGTTCCACGGCGGTGCATTGGGCGCGGCGTCCGGCGGTTCCTCCGGCGCCGCCGCGCGCCGAGGCCGGCGGACCTCGACGGACGGCGTGAGATCGCGCAGGATGGCGTCGACCGACGCGGCGACGTCGTGATGAATCACGAACAGATCACGGCGCGCGAGCTCGACGACACGGTCGAACGCCGGCGGTTCCGTTCGTTCGAGAATGGTGTGGCGGTCCGCGTCCAACCGGGCGCGCTCCTCGGGCGACAGCAGGACCGGACGCGGGGACCCGATGAGACAGGCGAGGTCGGGATTGAGCACGACATCCTGCAGGCGGCGGCCGTGCGCCGTTGCGACGAGCTGCACACCGCGGCGGGCCATCGTGCGCGCGACGCGGGCATCCGCCTCGAATCCGATTTCGTCGACGATCAGCGATTCGGCGCCGTGGCTGACGACCGCCTGGAGGACGAGCTGCGCCTGCCGGTCTCCTGGCGTTGTCGGGCGGGACGGATCGAACAGCGGCACCTGGAGCCGGCGCGCACCGCCGATCGCGGCATGAGGCACCCGCCCGTCGCCGCCGATTTCGTTGCTCGTGTCCGCGATGACAACGCGGCGGCCGATGCGGTCGGCCAGCAGAGCCGCGGCCCCGCGCAGCACCGTGGTCTTGCCGACGCCCGGAGGTCCGATCAGCAACACGTGGTGCCCTTCGGCGAGTAGATCCGCGATCGGGTCCGCCGCTCCGTCGACGGTCCGCCCCACTCGGAACGTGAAGCCCACGATCTCGTGATACCGGTCCCGCACGCAGGCGATGCGGTGCAGCGTTCGCTCGATCCCCGCGCGGTTGTCTTCGCGAAACCTCGTCACACGGGCGATCACGTACAGCAGGTCCTCCGACGTGACTTCGCGCGATGCACGCGGCCCCGGCTCCCCATTGATGAACCGCAGCGCGGGCGGCCGTCCGAGGTCGACGACGATCTCCTCGAGGTCCGCCGGATCGCGCGGCGTCACGCCCGCCGCGATCCATCGCGGGATGAGCGCCAGCAAAGCGTCAATGTCGCGCACGCCGGGTCCGAGCAGATCTCAGGGTGCGGACGTGACGGGCAGCCGGTCGAGGCCGCTGAAGGTCCATTGGAGCACGATGGGCACCGGGGTGGACGGCGTCGTGCCGGCTCGGGCCGCCGGCGGAGCCTGGGCGGAGTTGGACGGTCCGGATGACGCCGCCGGGACGGGGAGGAGGGAAAGGACCAATTCGACCTGCCGCGCCGCCGGGAGCGCGACGTCGATGACGCCGGTCTCCGTCGCGCCCCGCGGTACGACATCGGGCCGCCTGCGATCCACGCTGTCGCGCGCCATCCCATAGGCCGCGGGGCGCCCGTCCGCCCGCACGAGGATCGTCGTGGGCCGGATCACGAGGTCGGCGTCGCCGCCGTTCGCGATCTCATAGCGGAACAGGATGCCGTTCGGGGTACGGGAGGCCGTGAACACGGCGCGTACCGGTCCGACCGACTGCCGGAGCTGAATCGTCGGTACCGGCGGCGCTGCGGCGGTTGGCGCCGGAGAGGCGGGTGCTGGAGGGGACAGGGCCGGAGGGGATGGGGCCGGAGGGGATGGGGCCGCTGCTGCGACGGTGTGTGCCGGATTCTGAGGCACCGCGCCGGTTGTCCCGTGGACGGCGGACGCGGGTGGCACAGCGGGGGCCGCACCCGTGTGCGCCTGCGTGACTACAAACACGACGTCCGCCGTACGGGGCCCCGGACCGATCTCGAGATTCCACACAGTCGTGATGTCGCCGAGCCAGATCACCATATTGGTCGTTCCAGCGTCGGTCTGCGGTTGCAGCACTACGTCGAACACGTCGGCGCCCCGGTGCACCGGCGCGGCACTTACCAGCCGCGGATCGCCGACGGCGACCGTGTCGATCCGTCGGTCCGCGCGCACGATCGTCGCAAATCCCGGTTGGAGATGGAGGGAAGTGCGGATCGTTCGTTCGTGCGCGTAGACGGTCAGCGCGGCCGGACCGGCCGCGGCGGAGACCGCGCTGCCGTATGCCACAACCCCGGCCGCCGCACAAGCGACGCCGAGGCAAGCGGCCAACAGTCTCAGCCGCGTTCTCTGAGAAACTGCTCCATTCGTTCGGTGCCCCATTGGGAGATGTTGCGACCTTCCATTAATAGCTTGCTCTTCAGGCGGCGAATCTTGTCTTGCTCGATCGGCACGGCGATCGCGGCCAGCGTGCTCCGATCGACGCCTTTGAAGAACCGGAGCCCGCCTGTGGCAGGCTGCCGGGTCCGATGCGACGACACTTCCTCGTCCACCCAATGCCGGATCACATCCTGCATCAGCCGCCCCTCGAGGATCAGCCGGGCCCGAAACTTGCGATGCAATTCCTTTGGAACGTGGATGCCCATCTTCGCCTCGCCCCGCGCCCGCGCGTCGCCGGGTTGCCGCTCGGCGCGCTCCCGCGACCGTCCCCGCATGCCGGACCTCCATGGACCGATGTCAGGACATCTATAATTTTAGATGAACCGACATCAGTCCGCAAGAGCAAAGCCGCCGGCCGTCAGTGGACCCCCTGGCATCGACGCGCGCGGAGCGTGCGGGCGATCTGGCGAAGGCGCTTCAAAGTGACGTCGTGCAGCCGGGCGACCTGTACGATGATGAGCGTCGGGTCTTCACCGTTGTCCGCCAGACACTCCATCATCGAGCAGAACAGCGCCTGCGGCAGTCGCGTTGCGCAGTCCAGCGCTTCCTCGACTGTGAGCGCTCCTGTCCGCTCGGCGCCCTTGACCTGCTCCCACAGCCTCTCGAAGAGCATGCCCTTTTCCCCCGCCGTGCGGCTTCCGCTTTCGGACTCGATGCTACCCGGTCCGGCCGCGAAGAACAAGCAACGTCGAGAACTGGCGGAGTTGACAGAGAGGACCGGGCGCCGAGCCCAATGTGCTGCGCCAACATCACCGCAGGTGGGTGGTTGGCACCCTGAGCTCTTGGGTTGGGAATTGTATACTTGACAAACCCAGACTGGTTGGATAGGCTGTGAACCGGAGACCAGCGCGGCAGCGAAATGGGCAGGCGAACGTGCCGAGCCCATTTTCGCTTTGGTACACGACGTACATCGAGGCTGGCATACGCCGTCAGGTCAGATTACTCCGCGACAACGGATTCAACACCACCAGTTCATGCGCTCATCGGATGGATGTTGTGGCCAATGTCCTACCCGGAGGAGAAATTCAACGCTTACACGATCTTCTCGTTCAGAACGGTTTCAAGGAGTTCACCATTTACCAGCGACATGAATTGCGGAACGGTGTGACTTTCAGCGAGTTGTGCGTTCACTTCGGGAAGCCCACGAAAAAACTCAGATCCCTGGCTTGGTGGGTAGACGAGAATATCGACCAGCCGCCCAGGAAGGAGCAGCGGGGCGCCTGAATCAGATGTGAGTGACTATCGTCCCAGCGAGTTTAGGTCCTTACAATGTCGGCAGAGCCTATAACCGCCCGTTCCCAAATGACTGACTAACGTCCCTGTCGGTTCAACTCCGCGCAGTTGTGGCAGAGCCTGTAGTTGTTCCTACCGGGACGTCGCTCATTCTGTGGTATGTCGCGGCCAGAAGGACATGCGCTGTTGTTGTGATAGACACGCTCCGATTGCGGTTTCGTGGCTTCATTGATGGAGTAGAAATCGGCTGTCGGCGGCATCGGCTAACCCCTCCTCCTATTGTTTTGGGTGATTATATCACACGTGGAATGATGTCAGGCATCAGTATCCTTGGTCATTCCAGCGAAACTATAGTCTAAGGCCGGGCAAGTCTGGGCATGAAGAGCCAGGGGATTAGGGAGGGGTTCAGTGATGTCTACCGACAAGTCAGGTCAAGAAAAACGGGACACGTCGATTGGCGGCGCGTGGAATCGCGCCCAGTTCGAACTCTCGATGAAGTCGATCGACGCCTTCGGCTTTTCCCCTCGGGTCGCTGAGTATTGCCGAGCGCACGCACGGGCCACGAAGCGCCTGCCCCATCAACTGGTCATCGAAATCGTGGAGGAGGCGGTCGCGCGTGCGAGCCGGACGGGCTTGACGGGCTGAGCCCCACTAGTGGGAGCCGAGGTTCATCAAGACGGGGGGATCTGCGATGGCGAGAAAAGGCACGAAGCGACGGGTGGCAAAAACTGCTTCGCAACTGCTTAGAAAGTCGAAATCCCGAAGAGTAGGAAGTGTGGCTGCGAGTGCGCTCGCGCAAAGGCGTCGCCGCGCCAAACGGCGTCGACGGTAGATAGTCCGCTACAACAAGCAAGCCGAGCGGGTCAAGACTTCTTGGCCCGCTTCTTCTTTGGGCCGGCCTTCTTTGCAGGTTTGACTTGTAGCAGCGCGGTCATGGTCTCCTCGAAGGACAGGCCGCGAAACGAGATGGCCTTGGACCTACCCCGTGGATGTGGATAACTCGACTTACCAGCAGGCCTTTTTGAAGATTCGGTCAATTTTCTTCACCGGTTTCGGCCGGTCTGTGTTATAGTGACCGTAAACGTGCGACGGACGGTCCCCTGCCAAGAGTCCCGTCCGCCCACGTTGCGCTGGGGTAATCGGGAGGGTCGTTGGTGTGACACCAACGGTCTTTTCCGTTGGTCGGCTTACGCCGGGCCAGCGGCCTTCCCGCACCCAGCCTATAGGTTACAAATGACAGCAACAACGTGACAAGGGGAGGCCGGAAGAAATACATGACGCTCGAAAACTGGTTCGGAAATTGACACAAGCCATGTACACGAAGTTGGGGGTGTGTCCCTAATGCGACAGAGCCCAAAAGTCGAACGCACGGTACGGCGTGAAATCGCGTCCCTACGACGCCATATAGAGAAGAGCCAGAAGCGGCTCGCGACACTCGAAAGATTCTACGCCGAGTTGCAGGGCGTAGAGACAGCCAATCGGCAGCCGGTTCTCAAGGTACCGCTCAAGGGCCCGCACCAGGAACCGCCGCGGCGGGTGGGTCCGAGCCAGCTTGCTGTGGCGACAATCATCGGCAACAACGGATCCCCGATGAGAATCGCTGAGATCGCCAACAAGGCGTTCCAGAGCGGCGAGATCAAGAGCGCCATCGGATACAAAGGCGTTTACAACATCGTCCAGACGATACTGAAGCGCGACAAGATCAACTTCGTCAAGGTTGGCCCAGGTACGTATGCTATCAGCGGAAGACCAGACCGGGTTGTCCGACTTGTGCAGTAGAGGACGCGCGGGCGTGCCGGAACAGGCAGACGGGGCGCACCTGGGATGCGCTGGGGTAATCCCCCGTGTGAGTCCGAATCTCACCGCCCGCATCATCCGTGCTATGTGACAGGATTGGGACAAAAGTCTTAATCGGGGGAACGGGGATGCGGATATACGTCGACGAGTCCGGCACACAGGCGAACGTTCCGTGGCTCGTGATTGGGATGCTCTTTGTCCCCGACCACGCATCCCTGCATCCGGAACTATGTCGAGTCAAAGACGAGCATAGATATTTCAACCATTCGCCAAAATACAGCGCCCGGTACAAGGAAACACACTTGGCTGAGTTTGGGTCTCACCATGACCGCAACGTTGCATTTGGTTGGATCAAGCATTTTATGGCTCATAGTTGTTACTTTCGCAGCATCGTCATAGATTGGTCGACTTGGCAGGGCCGGTTTTGGGGTGATCCGTTTGAGCCGGACGCTCTCAAGAAACGACGTGCCTACAAGAAGTGGACTGAAATGCTTCTCCACCCAGAGACGGTGGGCTTTCGGGGCGGCACTCTCTATCTCGACGCCCTTCAGGTCCTGCATGGATATGATGTACTCGACCATCTGAAGGACCGTTTCACGAAGAATTACGAAGGCCCGATGCCGTGGATCTCGGATTTTCAGGTAACGGATTCGTGGAAGGACGCGAATCAGTGTCTTCAACTGGCCGATCTGTTGACGGGGTGTGTGTACCGTACTCTTGTTCCGGCAGACCCGCGTACGAAACGCGGTCTCTTGAAAGAGCAGACCGTTCAGTACTTGTATGATGGTCTAAAAGCGTTCGGCGTACATGATAAGGGCCCGA
>DASYZR010000067.1 GCA_035945995.1 bacterium | reverse complement strand
TGACGGAGGCCACCGGCGGCGCCCCCGGTGGCAGCGGCACGCCGGGCAGCACCGGCACGTACGCGCGGCGGACGAAGAGCCGCTGGGCGTCCGCCGTGTAGAGGTAGTTCACGAACGCGCGGGCGGCGTCGGCGGAGGCAGTCCCGCGCACGATCGCGACCGGCGTCGGCACGAGCACCGCGCCTTCGGACGGCCACACGGTGTCGACCGGCGAGCCCTCGTCTTTCGCGTGCCGGACGAAGAAGTCGACGATCGACGCGACGGCGACTTCCCCCGACGCCAGCTTCGCCAGCACGTCGCCGTTCGCGCGGATGATCTGCGCGTCGTTCCGGCGCAGGGCGCGATAGTACGGCCAGCCGAAGCTCCGCGTGGCGACGAAGGTGCCCACGTTCGCAAACGCCGCCCCGGACACGAACGGGTTGGGCAGCCCGACGCGCCCCTTGTATCGCGGCTGCGCCAAGTCCCACCACGACGTCGGCCGGAAATGCACCGCCAGCGTGTTGATCCCGATTACGTTGAAGATCAGCCGCACCTCGTGCATCTGGTTCCCGTCGTAGTGAAACTCCCGCGGCACACCCGTCGCCGCCGGCGGCGCGAACGACAGCAACTGGTTGACGCGCGCGAGCCCGCGCAGATAGCCGAGGTCGGCAAACCAGAGCACGTCGGCCTGGATGCGCCCCGCGGCGCGCTCGGCTTCGATCTTCGCCTCGACGGGCCCGGTGCCGGCGCGGAAGATGCGGACGGCCACCCCGGGCGTCCGGTGCATGAAGTCGCCGACGAGAAGGTTGACGTCGTCTTCGGACTCGGACGTGTATAGGGTGATGGACGACGCGGGCGCGGCGCCGGACGACGCGGGCGCGGCGCCGGCGAGGCCGGCCAGCAGCGCCGCCAGGACGGCCGCGGCCGCTCGAATTCCGAGTCCGCGCGCCCCGCGGGCCGCGGTCCGCGGGGCTCCACGCTCAGCCTCCACGGTCATCCCTCCCCGGCGTCCCGGCGGTGAGCGGCGGCGTCCTGCCGCACTGCTCGACGGGCCGCGGTCACCATGGCTCGGGAGCGCTTCCACGCGGCGGCCGGCCACGCCTCCGGCCGTCAACCGTCATCCGCGGGGAGCGGGGCGGTCAACGACAGCGTGAACCAGACGGTGGTTCGCCCCTGCGAACTCAGGGCGCCCGCCTGCCCGCCGTGGACGCCGGCAATTTCCTGGACCAACGCCAGCCCGATCCCGGCCCCACCGGTGTCCCGGGACCGGGACTTCTCGCCCCGGTAAAACCGCTCGAAGATGTGCGGGAGATCCTCGGGCGCGATCTCCTCGCCCGCGTTTTCCACCGCGATCCGTATGCGCCCGTCGGCGCAGGCCGTCCGGACCGTGATCTCGGTCCCGGCCGCCGCGTAGCGCAGCGCGTTGTCGAGCAAATTGCGGAGCGCCTGGCCGAGGAGGTCGGGGTCGGCCTCGACCCGGGGACATCCCGGATCGCCCGCCACGCGCAGGCTCAGGGTCCGGGCATCGAGCTCCTGCCGGTACACGGCGGCCGTCTGCCGCGCGAAGGCCGCGACGTCCAGCTCCATCCGGTGCACCCGGGAGACCCGGGCGTCGAACTGGCTGAGCTGCTGCAGCGTGTCGACCAGGCGCGCGAGCCGGAGCACCTCTTCGTGCAGCGAGGTCAGGGTCTCGCGGCTAACCGGCGCGACGCCGTCGCGCAGGGCCTCGAGATACCCCTGCAGCGTGGTGAGCGGCGTGCGCAGCTCGTGCGCCACGTTCGCGACCAGGTCCCGGCGGAGCGCCTCGATCCGCTCGAGGGACGCCGCCATCCGGTTGAGCGAGTCGGCGAGCCGCACGAGCTCGTCCGGGCCGCGGGTCTCGACCCGCCGCGCGTAGTCGCCCGCGGCGATCCGTTCGGCCAGGAGCATCATGTCGGAGATCGGCCGGACCATCCGCCGGACCAGGATCCAGCCGAACACCATCGCCGCGGCGGCGGCGGCGACGCTCCCGACGATCAGCACCCGGTGGACGGCGTGCAGGAAATCCTGCTCGACGACCGTCGGATCGATGTGGTAGCGCGTCATGATGACCATGAAGAAGTGCGAGGCGCGATCGGTGATGAGCGCCGCGGAGATCGCCACGGCGATGGCGATGACGAGCAGATGGCTCCCGAGGAGCCGCCAGAGCAGGCTATCCCGCACGCTTCGGCTCCAGGAGCTTGTAGCCGACCCCCCGCACCGTCTCGATGAATCGCGGGCGCGCGGGATCGTCCCCCAATTTCTCCCGCAGCTTGCCGACGTGCACGTCGATCGTCCGGTCGATGACGACGGCTTCGTCGAACGCGTACACGTGGGCCAGCAGTTGCTCTCGCGTGAACACCCGCCCGGGAAACTCCATCAGGGCCTGCAGCAGCTTGTACTCGACGACGGTGAGACGCACGTCCCGCCCGGCGACGGAGACCTCGTGCCGCTCGACGTCCATCAGGAGATCTCCCCGGACGAGACGCGGCGTGGGCTGCTCGCGGGTCCCCGCCCGGCGCAGGATCGCGCGGACGCGGGCCACGAGCTCCCGGGGGCTGAACGGCTTGGTGACGTAGTCGTCCGCCCCCGTCGACAGTCCCGCCAGCTTGTCGCTTTCCTCCACCCGCGCGGTCAGCATGAGGATCGGGACGGCCGAACGCCGGCGGAGCGCCCGGCACACCGCGACGCCGTCCATGCCGGGGAGCATGACGTCGAGGATCACGAACTCGGGACGGTGCCGCGCGAAGAGCTCGAGCGCCTGGCGGCCGTCATACGCGGCGACCACATTGAACCCTTCGCGCTCCAGGTACATGCGGACGAGCCCGATAAGCTTGTGATCGTCGTCGACCACGAGCACGGTAGAGTCTGTCCGGTCCGTCACCATCGCCTCTCCGCGACCGGCAAACCTCGCGAGCGCCGGCGCCCTCGGGCACCATCGTGCAAAGGTTGTGTAAAGATACGATAAAGCCGCCGCTCGCGGGACTACTGCGTCGGCGACATCACCGCCGACACGCTACAGTATCCGCACGCGCACTTTGACTGTGCCGAGGCCGTCTCGGAGGAGAACCCGCAGTCGAAGTGACGATCTGGACGGGGAGTCTCGCCGTCCAATGTGCCGATCGGACCATGGTGGGCGAGGTGGGAGTTGAACCCACACGGCCGTTCAGGCCAGGGGATTTTAAGTCCCCCTCGTCTGCCGATTCCGACACTCGCCCGGGGGCATGTTCGCGGCCCGCGGCGGCGCCCCTTGTCGCGGCGCGCCGCTGCGGCGGACGGCCCTGAGCCGGCCGGAGTCTTACGGTGAAGAAGGGTTGGAGGCGACGGGCGGATTCGAACCGCCGAATGGGGGTTTTGCAGACCCCTGCCTTGCCACTTGGCTACGTCGCCGTCACGCTGGAGCGGGAGATGGGACTTGAACCCACGGCCTTCTCCTTGGCAAGGAGACGCTCTACCTCGGAGCTACTCCCGCGTCCACCTGCCTGATTATCTCAGACTGCGGCAAGCCGGCTACAACCACCGTCGTACGCGCGACCGGTAGCGCCGCCACCGGTCGCCGAACGTGTCCGCGAGCATGCCCTCCTCGGCCCTGATGAAGCGCACATCGAGCAGGATCGCAAACGCGAGCACGACGGCGAACGGCGTGAGCGTCCCCAGCACGACGGCCACGCCGGCGAGGATGAGCACCATGCCGAGCCACATGGGATGCCGGCTCAGGGCAAACACCCCGTCCGTCACCAGGTGAGTGGAGCGCTCAAACGGTTTCACGCTCGTACCGGAGGTCTTGAAGGTCCGATCGGCCAGGACGTTGAGCGCGGTGCCGAGCAGGAGCGGCACGACCCCCAGAAGCAGCCAGGGAGCCACGATGACGCGGCGTCCGGGAATCGCCACGTGCAGCACCAGCATCGCCAGCACCGCCGCGCTGACATAGACCGGCGGAAGCACGGCCGCGCGGTGCGCGGCCGGCGGCGGGACGCTAACCATGCCCGATCAGCGACATGAACTCCGCGCGCGTGCTCGGATTCTCGCGGAAGATTCCGCGGGTCGCGGACGTCACGACGCGGCTGCCGGGCTTGCGCACGCCCCGCATGGTCATGCACAGGTGGGTCGCCTCGATGACGACCGCCGCCCCGCGGGGCCGCAGCCCCTGCATCAGCAGGTCCGCGACCTGCGAGGTGAGCCGCTCCTGCACCTGCGGGCGCCGGGCCAGGATCTCGATCAGGCGCGCGATCTTGCTGATGCCGACGATGCGCCCGTTTGGAATGTAGCCGACGTGCGCCCGGCCGTGCATCGGCAGAAAATGATGCTCGCACATCGAATCGAACGGGATATCCTTGACGATGACCATCTCCTTGTGCCGGTCCTCGTCGAAGCCGACCGTGAGGACGCCGAGCGGATCCACGTGGAGCCCGGAGAACAACTCGGCGTACATGGCCGCAATCCGGCGCGGTGTCCCGCGGAGTCCCTCGCGTTCCGGGTTCTCGCCGATCGCCCGCAGCATCGTGCGTACCGCGCCTTCGATCGCAGCGCGGTCGACCTCCCGGGCGCCGCCGTCGCCGAGGCGCGCGGGAGCGCCGGGCCGCTCGGCCGCCGTCCGCAGCCGTCCATTGTGCCGCGCGGTCGCGCGCACCGTTCGCTTCATCGGCCCTGCTCCTCTCCCGAACTCGCGATCGCGAGCGTCATCCGGATCACGCGCGCCACGGACCGCACGTCGTGCGTCCGGACGAGCTGGGCGCCCTGTGCGACACCGTAGGCGACCGCGGCCCACGTCCCTTCCAGCAGGTCTTCGACCGGCAGCGCCAGGATGTCGCGGATGTAGTTCTTGCGCGATGTGGCCAGGTAGATCGGATAGCCCAACCGGGAGAACGCTCCCAGGTGGCGCAGCACTTCCACGTCGTGCCGCGGCGCCTTGCCGAAGCTGAATCCGGGATCGACGACGAGCCGGTCGGCCGGCACGCCGAGCGACCGGGCCCGGGCCGTCCCCCGTTCGAGAAACGCGTAGACGTCGCCCACCACCGCCCCATACCGCGGCGCGGTCTGGCGCACCTTCGGGCGGCCCTGAATGTGCATGACGACGAGCGCCGCCCCGGTGGCCGCGGCAAGCGCCGCCATGCGAGGATCGGCCAACCCGCTGATGTCGTTGATCAGCACGGCGCCGGCCTCGACGGCGGCCCGGGCCACCTCCGGCTTGTAGGTGTCCACCGCGATCGGGACGGGCAGCCGCGCCGCCAGGCGTGCGATGAGCGGCACCACCCGCCGCCATTCCTCGGTGGCATCGACCGGCGGTCCCGGACGCGCGGTCTCCCCGCCCACCTCCACGAGATCCGCGC
Organism: bacterium; assembly: GCA_035945995.1. NCBI lineage: Bacteria > bacterium. The sequence goes on along the minus strand of DASYZR010000067.1, from coordinate 7,180 downwards.
CGTCCGCGACGAGCTCGTCGGCCCGCGCGAGCGCGCGGTCGCGCTCGAAATACCGGCCGCCGTCGTAAAACGAGTCGGGCGTGGCGTTGAGGACGCCGACGAGGAGCGGCCGGGCGGCCACGTCCAGCGCGAGCCCGGCCGCCCGGAGGACGCGGGGACGCGGCGATTCACGCCGCGGACACGGGACGCTCACGCCGGGTGTTCGCGAAGATACTGGTGGATGCGCGCCGCCTGCACTCCGCCGATGCCCTCGACCGCCGCGATCTCTTCCAGGTCCGCCTGCCGGATGTTGCGGACGGATCCGAAATGCCGGATCAGGGCGCGCTTCCGGTGCTCGCCGATGCCCGGGATCTCGTCAAGCACGGAGAACACGATGCGCCGTCCCCGCAGCTGCTGATGATAGGCGTTGGCGAACCGGTGCGCCTCGTCCCGCAGCCGCTGCAGCAACTGCAGCGCCGGGGAGTCCGCCGGCAGCGCGACCGGCTCGGAGAGCCCCTCCAGGTAGATCAGGTCCTGTCCCTTCGCAAGCGCGATCGCCGGAATCATGTGGTTGTACTCGAACAGCACGTCGTGGGCCGCGCTCAGCTGGCCGCGGCCGCCGTCCAGCAGCACGATGTCGGGCAGCACGGCCCACTTCGGCCGGATCGGCTCATCCCCGTCGAGCCGGTCCTGTTCCTCCCGCGCCCGCGCGAACCGCCGCGCCAGCACCTCGCGCATCATGGCGACGTCGTCCGGACCCTCCGCGGTCTTCATCTTGAAGCGGCGGTAGTCGCGCGGCGTGACGCGGCCGCCCTCGGCCACCACCATCGAGGCCACCGTCTCGCCGCCCTGGAAGTTGCTGATATCGTAGCACTCGATGCGCATCGGCGGCGCCTCGAGCCGGAGGAGCGCCTGCAACTCGTGCACGCCCGGACCGGCGCCGCCGCCCCGCCGCGCCGCGTCCTGCGCGAGATGGAGCGCCGCGTTGTCGCGGGCCAGCGCCACGAGCCGCGCGCGGTCTCCGCGCTGCGGCTGGACGAGTTTGACGCGTCCGCCGCGCCGTTCGCCGAGCCAGCGCTCGATGATCTCGCGATCCGGGATGGCCTCGGGCACGAGAATCTCCGGCGGGACGGCGGTCGCGGCCTCGTAGAACTGGGTGAGAAACGCCCGCAGGGTCTCCGCGGGCGGCACGCCGCGGGTGCCCTGCACCATCACGTGCTCCTGCCCGGTGACACGGCCGCTGCGTACGACGAAGATCTGGACGCAGCCGGCGTCGCCGTCCTGGGCCACCGCGAGAATGTCCCGGTCTTCGCCGCCCTCGGAGACGACGCGCTGGCGTTCCTGGAGCGCTTCGAGGCCGCGGAGCTGGTCGCGCAGGGCCGCGGCGCGCTCGAAGTCGAGCGCGTCCGCGGCCGCGGCCATCTGCCCCTCGAGGTCCTTCCGCAACGCGTCGTGCCGGCCGCCGAGAAACTCCGCCGCCTGCCGCACCTGCTCCGCGTACTGCTCCTCGTTCGCGCCCCACGCCACGCACGGCGCGCTGCACTGGCCGATGTAGTAGTCGAGACACGGACGCGGGAGATCGTGCGTGATCTCCAGGTTGCAGGTCCGCAGCTTGAACAGCCGCCGGATCAGCCGGATCGTCCGCCCGACGAGCTTGGGCTCGTGGTATGGGTACGGACCGAAGTACTTCGCCCCGTCCCGCAGGACCTTGCGGGTCATGACGATCTTGGGAAACGGCTCGTGGGTCAGCTTAAGATACGGGTACGACTTGTCGTCGGCCAGGCGGACGTTGTACCACGGCCGGTGCCGCTTGATGAGGGCCGCCTCGAGGATCAGCGCCTCGACCTCGTTGGCGGTGACTACCGTCTCGATGTCCCGGATCTTGGAGACGAGGTGCAGAATGCGCGGGCTGTCGGTGTGGCCCGGCTGGAAGTACTGCCGCACCCGCGCGCGCAGCGACGACGCCTTGCCGACGTAGAGCACCCGGCCGGCGCCGTCCTTCATGAGGTAGACGCCGGGCTGCGCCGGCAGCGCCGCCGCCCGGTCCGCGAGCGGCGGCGAGTCCGCCCCGATCAAAGGCTGGTCTGTCATGCCGAGATCATTATACGCCGGGCGGTCGAGGCGGCCGGACGTGCGGCCGCGCCGTGCCGGTGCGTGGATCGGCCGCGGGCCGGCCCGTCAGATCGGGCCGGGCGACAGCGCTCGCAGCGCCTGGGCCGCCTGGCGCGCGGCGCCGAGCAGCATCCGGATGTCCGATGAAAACATTAGACAGCGCATCCCCGCGGCGTGCCCGCGCTCGACCACCTTGAGGTCGCCCGGATGGACGCCGCCGGCGATGCCGTGGCGCGCGGCGACCTCGGCGACGTGCCGGTAGGCGTCCTGCATCTTCTGATGCATCAGGTCGCCGGGCACGCCCAGCGACACGCTGAGGTCGTTGGGCCCGATCAGCAGGACGTCGATGCCGGGCACCGCGGCGATATCGTCGAGGTTGTCCAGGGCGCGCCCGCTTTCGATCTGCGCGAGGACGAGCGTCTCCGCGTTGGACCAGGCCATCGCCTGGGCGTGCGACACCTGGCCGTACTCCGTCAGGGCGGGGCGCAGCCCGAAGCCGCGTTCTCCGTCCGGCGGGTACTTCACGCATCGGACGATCTCCCGGGCGTCCGCCGCCGTCTCGACGTGCGGGACCATGACGCCGAGCGCCCCCGCGTCCAAGGCCCGGGCCGTCAGAGCGTAGACATTGTCCGTCACGCGGACGAGGGGCGCGATCCCGGTGCTTCGCGCGGCGCGGCTCAGCGTCTGCACGGTCTCCCAGTTCGCGGAGGCGTGCTCGGTGTCGATGACAAAGAAGTCGAACCCGGCCGCGGCGAGGAGGTGCGCCACCTCCTCGGTCCGCAACTCGGACACCATCGTGCCGATCGCGACTGCCCCCTCGCGGAGGCGCGCCTTCGCGCGGTTCGGCGTCATGACGCCTCGCCCCCTCCGTGGGACGCATGCCGCGTAGACGGGGTCACCCCGCGGGCGGTGAGGCGGGCGTTGGGCTGCGACCGGACGGCGGGGTTCGCCAGGTACGTCGGCCACTCGCCGCGCAGCATCTGGACGATCTGGAGGTTCACCTTGCGGGCCAGATCGTCCAGCGCCTCGACCGTCGTCGAGGAGGAGTGCGGCGTCAGCACGACGTTGTCCATGGCGAACAGCGGGTTGTCCGGCGCGGGCGGTTCGGGCGACAGCACGTCGAGGCCGGCGCCGCCCAGGTGCCCCGAGCGGAGCGCGTCCACGAGGGCCGGCTCGTCGACCACGGGGCCGCGGGACGTGTTGATCAAAATCGCGCCCGGTTTCATCCGCGCGAACGCCGCCGCGTTGACGAGACCGCGCGTCTCCGGGGTGAGCGGCGTGTGCAGCGAGACGATGTCCGCCCGGGCGAGGAGCTCGTCGAACGAGACCTTTTCCACGCCGTCGCGGGCCATCGCGGCGCCGTCGAGGTACGGGTCCGCCGCAATCACGTGCACGCCGAACGCGCGGCCGCGCTCCGCCACCTTGCGGGCGATGTGGCCGAACGCGACGAGCCCAAGCGCGCGGCCCCGCAACGAGTGCACCGGCAGCAGCGCGTTCGGCACCCATTCCCCGCGGCGGACCCGCCGGTCGGCTTCGAGCAGTTTGCGCGTCACGGCGAGAATGAGCGTCCACGCCGAGTCGGCGACCTCGTCGTAGCAGAAATCCGGCACGTGCGCGATGCAGACGCCGTGGCGCGTGGCCGCCGGAATATCGACGGTGTCGAGGCCGATCCCGGTCCGGATCACCCCGGCCAGACGCGGCGCCGCCCCGTAGAGATCCTCGGTGATTTTCACGTGGGCGGCGACGAGGATCCGGGCGTCGGCCACGGCCCCGAGACGCTCGGAGTCGGTCGGGGCGGCGACGAATCGCGTCACCCCGCCCGCCGCGCCGATGCCGTCCACGTCCAGGGGAAACCGCGGACCACGCTCCCCTTCGGTCCACAGCACCACCTGCGGCGCCGCGCGGCCGGCCGGTGTCCGCCCTGCGTCCGCTTCCGCCTTCGCTCCGTCCGATTCCGTCATGCCACCCTCCCCCTGCGCTCGCGCCGGCTCCTCGGCCTACCCGCGCCGTTTGCGGCGCACGCGGCGGCCGTCTCCGTTGCCTTCCCCGCCGGCCATCGGACGCCCCGCCAGGACCGCGGCGCGCCCGCTCCGCGGGGCGCCGTTCGCCCGGAGCACCGGGCGCAGAAACTGTCCGGTATAGGACGCCGGGCTCTGGACAACATCCTCCGGAGTGCCCTCGGCGACCACGGTGCCGCCGAGCTCGCCGCCCTCCGGGCCGAGATCGATTATCCAGTCGGCCGTCTTGATGACATCCAGGTTGTGTTCGATGACGAGCACCGTATTGCCCGCGTCGACCAGCCGATGGAGGACCTCCAGCAGCCGTTGGACGTCCGCGAAATGGAGCCCGACCGTCGGCTCGTCGAGGAGGTAGACCGTCCGGCCGGTGTCGCGCCGGGACAGCTCGGTGCTGAGCTTCACCCGCTGGGCCTCGCCGCCCGACAGCGTGGTCGCGGGCTGGCCGAGTTTGACGTACCCGAGCCCGACGTCCGCCAGCGTCCGGAGCTTCCGCCGGATCCGCGGGATCGCGTCGAAGAACCCGATCGCCTCGTCGACCGTCATGTCGAGCACGTCGGCGATCGATCGCCCCTTGTACTTCACCTCGAGCGTCTCGCGATTGTAGCGCTTCCCCTTGCAGACGTCGCACGGCACGTACACGTCCGGCAGGAAGTGCATCTCGATCCGCACGATCCCGTCGCCCTCGCAGGCGTCGCACCGGCCGCCCCGCACGTTGAACGAGAACCGGCCCTGCTTGTATCCCCGCACGCGTGCGTCGGGCGTGGTGGCGAACAACTCCCTGATCAGGTCGAACGTCTTGGTGTACGTCGCGGGGTTGCTCCGCGGCGTGCGCCCGATCGGCGACTGGTCGATGTTGATGACCTTGTCGATCAGGTCCAGCCCGTCGATCCGGTCGTGGGCGCCCGCCCGGGTCCGGGTCCCGTGGAGCCGGTGGGCGAGCGCGCGGTACAGAATGTCGTCGATGAGCGTCGACTTGCCCGAGCCGGAGACGCCGGTGACACAGACGAACCGGCCGAGCGGGATCCGCACGTCGATGCCGCGCAGGTTGTGCTCCCGCGCGCCGCGGATCACAAGTTCCCGCCCAGGGGTCCCCGCCCGCCGGCGCGGCGGAATCGGAATCCGCCGGGCGCCCGTGAGGTACTGACCCGTCACCGACGCCGGGGTCCGGAGGATCGTCGCGAGCGGCCCGGAGGCGACCACCCGGCCGCCGTGGGCGCCCGCGCCCGGTCCGATGTCGACGATCCAGTCCGCGGCGCGAATCGTCTCCTCGTCGTGCTCCACGACCAGGATCGTGTTGCCGAGATCGCGCAGGCGCAGCAGCGTGTTGATCAGCCGGCGGTTGTCCCGCTGATGCAGGCCGACGCTCGGTTCGTCGAGCACGTACAGCACGCCCATCAGCCCCGAGCCGATCTGGGTGGCCAGCCGGATCCGCTGCGCCTCGCCGCCGGACAGCGTGTTGGCGGTGCGGTCGACTGTCAGGTAATCCAGCCCCACGTCGACGAGGAACCTGAGGCGGGCCGTGATCTCCTTGAGCACCTGTTGCGCGATCAGCCGTTCGCGGTCGCCCAAATGCAGCTCCGAGAAGAACGTGAGCGCGCCCCGGACGGTGAGCGCGCTGGCCTCGGCGATCGAGCGGCCGCCCACCGTGATCGAGAGCACCTCCTTCTTCAGCCGCGTGCCGCGGCAGGCCGGGCACGGGGCCGTGCTCATATACTGCTCGATCTCTTCCTTGACGTACTCGGAGTCGCTCTCCTTGTACCGCCGCTCGAGCTGCGGGATCAAACCCTCGAAGGCGGCGACGTAGTTCCGGAGCTCCCCCCAGCGGTTGTGGTACCGGAGCCGGACTTCCTCGCCGGTGCCCCGCAGCAGCGCCCGGACGAACTCCCGCGGCAGCCGCCGCACGGGGGTGCGCATGTCGACGCCGAAGTGGTCGGCGAGCGACCGCAGCACCTCCTGATAGTACTCACTCGTGGAGACGGCCCAGGGCACGACGGCCCCGTCGAAAAGCGACAGGTTCTGGTCGAGCACGAGGTCCGGATCGATCTCCTGCTTGAACCCGAGCCCCGTGCACACCGGACACGCGCCGTACGGCGCGTTGAACGAGAAGATCCGCGGCTCGATCTCCGGCAGGCTCAGGCCGCACTCCGGGCACGCAAAGTTGCGGCTGAGAACCAGTTCCTCGCCGTCCACGACCCCGTCTGACCCCGTCTGCGCGGCGTCAGTCCCACGAAGGGGGAGGCGGGACGGCGCGGGGCGAGCAGCGGAGATGCCGACAATCCCCTGTCCGAGCTTGAGCGCCGTCTCCACCGAGTCGGCCAGCCGCGACCGGATCTCCGGATGCACCACGAGCCGGTCGACGACCACCTCGATCGTGTGCTTGCGGTGCTTGTCGAGCGGAATCTCCTCGCCGAGCTCGTAGAGCGCGCCGTCCGCGCGGACCCGCGCGAACCCCTGGCGCCGCAGGTCCTGGAACAGCTGCCTGTACTCCCCCTTGCGCCCGCGGACGATCGGCCCCAGGACGAGAAGCCGCGTGCCCTCCGGCATGGCGAGGACCCGATCGACGATCTGCTCCGGCGTCTGCCGGTTGATCGCCTGACCGCACCGCGGGCAGTGCGGCACGCCCACGCGCGCGTACAGCAGCCGCAGGTAGTCGTATACTTCGGTGACGGTGCCGACGGTGGAGCGCGGGTTGCGTGGCGCGCCCTTCTGGTCGATCGAGACCGCGGGACTGAGGCCCTCGATGTGATCGACGTCCGGCTTCTCCATGAGGCCGAGGAACTGCCGCGCGTACGCCGACAGGGACTCCACGTACTTGCGCTGGCCTTCCGCGTAGATCGTGTCGAACGCGAGGGACGACTTCCCCGATCCGGAAATCCCGGTCAGCACGACCAGTTGGTCGCGCGGAATCTCCACGTCGATGTCGGCCAGATTGTGCTCGCGCGCGCCGCGCACGATGATGCGATCCAGGGGCATGCTCCCGTCCTACTCGCCTACCGGAGCGCCAACGGCCGCGGCGTCCGGGTTATGCCCGCGGCCGGCCGGACGGCCGCCGGGCGCGACTTCTCGCCCCG
>DASYZR010000066.1 GCA_035945995.1 bacterium | reverse complement strand
AAGCCTTGGCGTCCCCGAACAGCATGAGCGTCTTGTCGAGATAGTACAGCTCGTTCTCGATCCCCGCGAATCCCGGCCGCATGCTCCGCTTGACGACCATCACCACGCGGGCGCGGTCGACGTCGAGGATCGGCATCCCGTAGATCGGGCTCGTCCGATCGTGCCGCGCGGCGGGGTTCGTGATGTCGTTCGCTCCCACGACCAACGCCACGTCGGCCTGCGCGAGCTCCGTGTTCGCGTGCTCGAGGTCGAGCAACCGGTCGTACGGAATGTCGGCCTCCGCGAGCAGCACGTTCATGTGCCCGGGCATGCGCCCGGCCACCGGGTGGATCGCGAACGTGACGTCAACGCCGCGGTGCATCAGCGCATCGTACAGCTCGCGCACCTGATGCTGGGCCTGCGCGACCGCCATGCCGTATCCGGGCACGATGATCACCGACCGCGCCGCCGCGAGAATCGAGGCGGCTTCTTCCGGGGTCGCGCTCCGGACGGGCTTTTCGGGGGCCGCCCCGGCCGCCGTCGCCTGGACCTGGCCGAACGCGCCGAACAGGACATTGGCGAACGAGCGGTTCATCGCGCGGCACATGATGATCGAGAGAATGAAGCCGGAGGAACCGTCGAGGGCGCCGGCGATGATCAGCAACTGGTTCTTGAGGACGAAGCCCATCGCGGCGGCGGACAGCCCGGCGTACGAGTTGAGCAGGGAGATCACCGTGGGCATGTCGGCGCCGCCGATGGGAATGATCAGCAGCACGCCGAACACGAGCGCGAGCGCGATGATCACCGGAAACAGCATCGTAAGCCCGGGGCGCATCACGATGACGGCCGCCAGCCCGATCGTCACGCCCAGCAGCGACAGGTTCATGACGTTTTGGCCCCCGTAGGTGATCGGACGGCCGGGGAGCAGGTCCTGGAGCTTGCCGAACGCCATGAGGCTGCCGGTGAACGTGAGGCTGCCCAGCACGACCTCGACGGCGAGGGCCGTCATAGTGAACGTGCCGACGCGGGGCGCCTGGAGGTAGTATTCGCCGGTCCCGACCAGCGCCGCGGCGAGGGCGCCGAACGAGTGCGAGAGCGCCGTCCGCTGGGGAACCGCGGTCATCGGTATCCCGAGGCCCATCGGCGCGCCGCTGGCCGATCCCAGCACCATGGCCACGATGATCCACTGATAGCTGACCACGTGCGTGCGCAGCAACGTGCCTACGATCGCGAGCAGCATGCCGATTTCGCCCGCCAGCACCCCGTGACGGGCCGTCGCGGGTGCACTCAGCCACTTCAACGCCAGAATGAACAGCGCCGCGGCCAGGATATAAACCAGGGAGACGGCCGTGTCGAGCATCGTCCCGGCTACTTCCGCTTGAACATCCGGAGCATGCGGTCGGTGATCAGAAACCCGCCGACGACGTTGGTCATGGAGGCCGTGACGGCCAGGGTGCCGAGGATGGTACTGAGCGTGGTCCGCTGCTCGCCGGCCATCACCAGCGATCCGATCACCGCGATGGCCGAGATCGCGTTGGTGAGCGACATCAGCGGCGTGTGGAGGAGCGGCGAGACCCGGCGGATCACCTCGAAGCCGAGGAACGCGGCCAGGACGAACACGTAGAGCCCGGTCATCAGGTCGGTCGACATCAGGCGGTGCCTCCTTCGCGGGCGGGACCCGCCGCCGCGGTGCCCGCGGCCGTCGCGTCCGCCGCGTTCTGGCTCACGCCTGCGGGCAGCGGGGCGAGCTCCAGCGCCGCGCGGACCCTCGGCTGCACGACGTCGCCGTCCCGCGTCACCAGCGTCTCGCGGACGATCTCGTCGCCGGCGTCGAGGTGGAGGGCGCCGTCGTGGCTGAGGTAGAGCAGGAAGGCGGTCACCGTGCGGGCATACAGCTGGCTCGCGTGGGCCGGCACGGAGCCCGCCAGTTGCACGGGGGCGATGATGGTGACGCCGTGCGCGACGGTGGTCTCACCCGGACGGGCCAGCTCGCAATTCCCGCCGTGGTCGGCGGCGCCGTCGACGATCACCGACCCCGGCGCCATCCCCGCGACCATCTCGGCGGTCACGACCACCGGCGCCCGCCTGCCCGGGACGGCCGCGGTGGTGATGACGACGTCATGTTCCGCGACCGTCTGCGCCAGCAGCTCGCGCTGGCGCCGGTAGAACGCCTCGTCTTGCGCCCGCGCGTACCCGCCGCTGTCTTGGGCTTCCGACGTGTCGAGCGGCAGCTCGACGAAGCGCGCGCCCACGGACGTGACCTCCTCGCGCGCGGCCGGGCGGACGTCGTACGCGGACACGGTGGCCCCGAGGCGCCGCGCCGTCGCGATCGCCTGGAGGCCCATCACGCCGGCGCCGATGACGAAGACCCGGGTCGGGGTGATGGTGCCGGCGGCCGTGGTGAGCATCGGGAACATGCGCGGCAGCGCGGCGGCGGCCAGCAGCACGGCCTTGTAGCCGCTCACGGTCGCCATCGCGGAGAGCGCGTCCATGCTCTGCGCGCGGGTGATGCGCGGCATCAACTCCATCGCGAACGCCGTCGCGCCCGTGGCCGCGATCTCCCGCACCGTCTCCGGGGACGCGAGGGGGTCCATCAGGCCGATCAGGACCTGGCCGCGCCTGAGGCGCGCCAGGTCGCCCCGGCCGGCGTCGTTGGCGGCGCTGTAGCACAGAACCTGCACCACCGCGTCGGCCTCGGCGAACACATCCGCCCGCGCCGGCGCCATCCGGGCGCCGTGCTCGGCGTACCGGGCGTCGGAGTAACCTGCCCCCGTCCCCGCCCCTGCCTCCACAAGCACCTGATGGCCGGCCTTGGTGAGGATGGGAACGGTGCTGGGAATCACTGCAACGCGCTGTTCTCCGGTTCGCGTCTCCGTGCCGATGCCGATGATCATCCGGTCTCCGCTGTTCGTGCCCCGTGTTTCACCCTTTCCACCGTATCCGAGTGAGGCGACGCGGGCCATCCGACGACGGTCCGATTCCAGCATACGTCCGGGCGACCCTGCGAGGACACCGGCGGCACGGTCGAGGAGTTCCTGGCGCAGAAGGCCCAGGAGATCAGCCGGGAGCGTTAGGTCATGGCGGCCGTATTCGTGCTCGATTCCAGCGCCATTCTTGCCTTCCTATACGATGAACCGGGCCGCGATGCGGTCGAGGAGTTGCTGGCAGGTGCCGGCGATCAGACTGTTGTGCGTCTGCACCGGATCCATCTTGGGGAGGCCTACTATCTCTTTTATCGCAAGGGGGGTCAAAGGCTGGCCGACGAGATGCTCGACGACGTGCGGCGGCTCCCGATCGTCCTGGAAGACCGCATCTCGCCGGCGTTGATGCGTGAAGCCGGAAGGCTGAAGGCGTCGTATCGACTGTCATGCGCCGACGCATTCGCGGGGGGCCTCGCGAGAGTGCGACAGGGGAGGCTTGTCTCCGCAGATCGCCGGGAGTTCGGGCCGCTCGAGTCGGCCGGAGAGATTGCGGTTGGGTGGATACGTTGAATGCGCCGCGTGACCATGGCCTCATGCCGCCGGCGTCGACCGCGTCATGGGAGCCGAAGGCGGACGCCCGCGGTTCCGCGGTCGCCGGGCGTCGCGCGCGCCGGCGCGGCACCGCGTCCGACCGGGGCGACGGCGTGTTCAACCGGCTCCGACCGGTGCGCCGTTCGCCGGTCGAGGAGGAGATCCGCGATCTTCGGAATCGCCGCGCCGAGCAGCCGCAGGTGCCGCTGCGGGCCGAGGTCGATGGTCGCGACGAAATGGCCGGCGAGCCCGGGCACGCCGGCGCCGCCGTTCACGGGAAGGCCCAGGGCGCTCGCCTGCAACACGACTCCGTCGCCCGGGCCGTAGGACAGCACCGCATGGGGAAGGCGGCCGGCAATGCCGGACAGCGTACGCTCGCGGCTGCCGTATAGCGCGTAGACGCGGATCGCCTCGGGCAGCGGGTGCGTGTTGAGGGCCGCGAGCGTCGGGTTCTGACCGTCGGGCGGGACGCTCCACGGCGTCCGATCGTCGGGACGCCAGAACGGGAAGGTCGGCAGCAACTCACGCGCGGCGGGCGTGCGCGCCACGGTCGCGGCCGGGTACCACGCGTACAGGTAGGACGTGACCGACCCCTCATTGGGTGTGCCGGTCAGAATCAGCCGATCCACCAGGTGATCCCATCCGGACTCGAAGGCGATGTTCCACCGTGCCATCAATCCGCCGAGGCTGTAGGCGACGATGTTGATCCGCGCCGCGTATGACTCGCGAAGCACCACGTCGCGCACGTACGCCGCGAGCGCCGCGGCGGCGGTCCGCAGCGACAACGCGCGGGACCGATACGAGAACCAAAACAGGTCGGGCGCCGGCCCCGTCGCGGAGAACCCGCGCTGCTCGAGCCCCGAGATCACCGCCGGATCGGCGCTTCCCTCGAGGTCGTTCAGGTACCCCGGCACGATTACGGTCGGCAACCGTACGAGGGCGATCTGTTTGGCGGTGGCCGCCGCGGGTCCCTGGCGCGCGGTGACCTCGACCGCGATTTGTAAGTTTTCGTCGATGGGCGGCACGGGCGTGAACTCCGCCACGGACACGTCGCCGCCGACGCGAACCCGGCCCGCCGGCAGGTCGATGGAGGCGGGAATGCGCGGGGCGATCAGCGGGTGCGGCGGCCGCCGGATCGTCTGGCCGCCCACGGTGATCGTCCACTCGATGGTGGGCGGCGGTTCCGGTTGCAGGCCCGTGATCGTGAGTTCGGCCTCCACCCGGCCCGGCGCGCCCATCCGTGCCGGGGAAATGCGTAGACCGAGCGGCGGTTGCGCCTGTCCCGCCGTGCCGCGCACGGTTGCCGCCACCGCGACGCCGAGGAGCAGGGCGAGCGCGATTCTCGCCGGCTTCCGCCACCTCACCGGCCGGCGCACGTCGCCGCTACAGCTCGACACTCTGCCCTTCGGACGGCATCTCTACCCGGCCGTCCGCCGCGAGCCGCTCCGCGAAGGCGCGCATGACCTCTTCCTCGCCGTGCACGAGGAACGTGCGCTCCGGCGCCACGCGGCGGTGCCAGGCCAGGAGTTCGTCGCGGTCGGCGTGACCGGAGAACCCGTTGATCGTGTAGATGCGCGCCCGCACCGGGATCTCCTCGCCGAAGAGGTGCACCTGTTGCGCGCCGTCGATGATCTGCCGGGCGAGCGTGCCCCGGGCCGCGTACCCGACGAAGATGACGCTGGAGTCCTCGCGCGCGAGATTGTGCCGGAGGTGGTGGCGCACCCGTCCGGCGGTGGCCATGCCGGAGCCGGCCATGATCACCGCGCCGCCTCGAATGGCGTTCAGCGCCACGGAGTCCGCCTGGTCGCGGGTGAAGTGCAGCCCGGGGAGATGAAAAGGATCGCGGCCGGCACGGAGGAGCGCGCCGACGGGCGCCGTGTAGCACTCCGGGTGATGTTCAAAGATGGTCGTCGCCGAGATCGCCATCGGCGAGTCTAGGTAGACCGGCATTGACCGGGGCAGCTGCCCGCGGTCCACGCCGTCGCGCAGGAAGAACAGCAGCTCCTGGGCACGTTCCAGGGCAAACGTGGGGATGATGACGTTCCCGCCGCGGCGGAACGCGTCGGCGACCGCGGCGTAGAGCTCCGCGACGGACGCGTCCAGCGGCTTGTGCAGGCGATCGCCGTAGGTCGTTTCCATCACCGCCGCGTCGGCCTGCGGCGGCGCGACCGGCCCGCGGAGGAGCGGCCGCCCGGGGCCGCCCAGGTCCCCCGAGAACAGCACCGTGGTGCGGCGCCCTCCTTCCTCCAGGTCCAGGCGGATGCTGGCCGAGCCGAGAATGTGGCCGGCGTCGAGAAAGGTGGCGTGGATGCCGGCGGTCACCTCCAGGGCCTCGCCGTACTGCGCCCGGCGCCCGAAGTGCTGCAGGGTGTCGAGCGCGTCGCGCGGAGTGTACAGGGGCCGCGCCTCCACCTTCCCGCCGCGGCGCCGCTGCCGGCGGGCGCGGGACCGCGCCTCCTCCTCCTGCACGTGGGCCGCGTCTTGCATCACGACGTGGGCCAGCTCCCGCGTCGCCGCGGTCGCGATCACGTCGCCCCGGTATCCGCGGTCCACCAGGAGCGGCAGCCGGCCGCAGTGGTCCAGGTGCGCGTGGGTCAGGAGCACGCAGTCGATCTCGGCCGGCTCGAAGCCAAACGGCCGGGCGTTCTCCTCGTCGAGATCGCGGCCGCCCTGGTGCAGCCCGCAGTCGACCAACACGCGCCGGCCCGCGCACTCCACGAGGTGGCAGGAGCCCGTGACGCTGCGGTCCGCGCCGTGGAATGAGATCCTCATGGTGATAGTGTACGGCAGGCGTGCCGGATCACCCGCCGGGCGCCGAGAGCGAATGCGCAGGGACGGCGCCCTGCTCGGGCGCCGTCCCTGTGTGTCCTGAGACCGCGGTTCCTCAGGCCGCGGCCTGCACCTTCACCGGAACAGGCTTCACGTGCACGGCCTTCGGGATCTTCACTTCCAGCACGCCGTCCTTGTAGACTGCCTTGGCCTCCACGCCCTTCACCGTCGTGGGGAGCCTGAGGGTGCGGCTGTAGGCCCCGTACAACAGCTCACGATAGTAGTAGTTCCGTTCCTTTTGCTCCTCCTCGTGCTTCGTCTCGCCACGCAGGGTGACGGTGTCCTCGCTGACCGTAATCTCCACCTGCTTCGGATCGATGTTCGGCAGTTCGATCCGCACGATCACCTCGTTGTTGGTTTCAAACATCTCGACCGGCGGCTCCCACTCTTTGGGAGCGAGAGTCCGCCGCGGGGTGCGCATCAACAGCTCATCGAACACCCGGTCCATCGACCGGCGAAGGCCCAGGTCCTCAAACGGATCCCACCGGAATGGCTCCCAGCGAATGATGCTCATCTTCTGTCCCTCCCCTGCACCCATTGCCCTGTCGTTTGACGATGCGCGCCCCATCGCCATCTTTACCGTAGAGCGGCGATCCTAGGGCGTACATCGGATGCGGAACCGGAACGGGATCGGTGCGGGACCCGATAGGCCGTCTACCGGTGGAATGTCTCGGTCTGCCCGCCGACGACCGGCCCGACGTCGGCGAGGGTCGCGTGGCTGATGTCGCCGGGATACGTCTGCTTGAGCGCCGCCAACGCGGCGCCGTAGCGCAGCCCGTCGCGGACGTCTCCACGGCGATGCCCGTACAGGAACCCCGCGGCAAAGGCGTCACCGCGCCCGATCCGGTCCACGATCGTGGTGGGAAACGCCGGATGGCGGTAGACGCCGCTTCCGTCGTGCGCGAGCGCGCCGGCCGCGCCCAGGGTCAGGACCAGCGTCGTGCAACGAAACCGCTCCCGCAGGTCCGCGGCAATGACCTCCGGATCGCCCTCCGCGTCGAACACGCCGCGCGCGTCGCGCTCGTTGAGGAACACGGTGTCCACGCCCCGGAGCAGCGGCTCGATGACCGTGCGCGCGGCCGCGCGGGTCCAGAGCGCGGCCCGATAGTTGACGTCGAAGGAGATCCGGACCTCCCGCCGGCGCGCCTCTGCGATGGCGCGCTCGACGAGGGCCCGGGGGCGGCCGCCGAGGGCCGGCGTGATGCCGGTGAGATGCACCAGGCCGGCACCGTCCAGGACGCCCCATCCCACGGCGTCGGGATCGATCTCGGTAAACGCCGAGCCGGAGCGGTAATAGAAAACCTCCCCCGCCCGCGGCGGTGCTTCGGGTTGGAAGAAATTGAGGCCGACCGATCCCTCCGGCGCCCAGAGGACGCCGTCGACCTCGACGCCGAAGCCGCGGATCGTCCTGGCCACGCGCCGCCCCAGCGGGTTCGCCGGCAGGCGCGAGATCCACGCCGTCCTCACGTCGAGGCGCGCCAGTCCGGCGCAGACGTTGGCCTCCGCGCCGCCGACGTGGACCGCGTAGGTGGAGGCGGTTTCGAGCGTCTCCGCACCGGCGGGCGAGAGGCGGATGAGAGCTTCCCCGATTCCGACGACTTCGGCTGCACGCACGTTTGATCCCTGGGCGCCTCCGTGCAACGCCGGGTTCCTATCCCGAGCGCAACGCGCCGACCTTGCCCTGCAGAACCTTCATCGCGACCGCATATCCCGTGATGAGCCCGTGATAGAAGCCGCGGGTGTCCGGGGTGCTGATTTGCCGATACCGTTTGTCGGCCCGGCTGATCGCGCGGCGCAGCCGGCGGCCCGGCGTGCCGTCCGCGAATCCGTCGAGGAGGTCGAGGTTCTTATCGATCAACACCTTTACGGCCTCTGGTTGCCCGACGCTGAGGTGTCTCATCCGGTTGCCTCCCGCACGCGGCCGGCCGTGCCTTCCCCAGAGTCCACGCTATCCCGATGCCAGGGGGTCCCGCCATCAGGCGGCGGCCTGATTCCCCTATGCGTTCGCCCGCCCCTTGAGCGGCGGTGCGCCGTGTTGGAGAATCGGAGGTGAGGGGGATGCGGAGGCAACCAATGAAAACGCTGGCCATTGTCGTCGGGGGTGGTCCGTCACCGGGCATCAACGCGGTGATCGCCGCGGCGACGATCGAGGCGCGCAACCACGGATTGCACGTGGTGGGTGTGCAGGGCGGCTTCCGGCCGCTGGTCGCCGGGGACGTGAGCCGCGTCCGGCCCCTCGACATCCAGGACGTGTCGCGGATCCACTTCGAAGGCGGCTCGATTCTCGGCACATCCCGGGTGAACCCGGCCAAGACCGCCGACGACCTCCGGCGCGTCGTTGAGTCGCTCCGCCGCCTGGACGTCGCGTACCTCGTTACCATCGGCGGCGACGACACCGCGTTCGGAGCGGCCCGTATCGCGGCGGCGATGACCGGGCAGCTCGCCGCCGTGCATGTGCCCAAGACGATCGACAACGATCTGCCCCTCCCGCCGGGCATTCCCACGTTCGGGTTCACGACCGCGGTGAACCTCGGGAAGGACCTGGTGCACAACATCATGCGGGATGCGGCGACGACCGGACGGTGGTTCTTCGTCACGGTGATGGGCCGCCACGCGGGGCACCTGGCCCTGGGCGTGGCCGGTGCGGCCGGAGCCACACTTGCCGTCATCCCGGAGGAGTTCCGGCCGGAGGAATTCCCCGCGTCGCACCTGCCGCTGGATCGAGTCGCCGACATCCTCGAAGGGGCGATCATCAAGCGCCTGGCCGACGGCCGCGAGCACGGTGTGGCCCTCCTCGCCGAGGGGCTGCTGGAGATGCTGGATCCGGCGACGCTGGGGCCGGTGGAACGCGACAGTTACGGAAACCTGCAACTGGCCGACTTGGACCTCGGGCGCCTCCTCCGGGCCCGGGTCACGGCGGGCCTCGCGGCCCGGCATCTTCAGGTGCCGATCGTCGCGATCGACCTCGGCTACGAGCTGCGCTGCGCGCCGCCGGACGGGTTCGACATTCAATACTGCCGGGGCCTCGGCTACTCGGCCATTCGGTTCCTGCTGCAGGGCGGCAGTGCCGCGATGGTCACCGTCCAGGGCGACCGGCTCGTGCCCATCCCGTTCAGAGACATCATGGATCCGGCCACCGGCCGGATCCGGGTGCGCCGCGTAGACGTGGAGTCCGAGATGTACGGGGTCTACCTCTCGTACATGCTCCGGCTCCGGCCGGAGGACTTCGCCGATCCGGAGCGGGTGAAGACGCTGGCGGCGGCCGGCCGTCTCACCGAGGCGGAATTCGTGCGGCGCTTTCGCCCCGTGGCCGCCGCCGTACCTCGTGCGGCGGTGCCCGTTCCGCCGCACGGCGACTGATCGACGGCCGGGAGGGCTGACGGCGTCGCGGGAAACACAATCCAAGTGGGAGGTCGCAGATGAGCGTGAACGCGATGGTCGAGACCGCACGGGCCCTCACGGCGCCCGGCAAGGGGATCCTGGCCGCGGACGAGAGCCACGGCACAATCGGGACGCGGCTCGCCGCGGTGGGCGTCGAGAACACGCCGGAGAATCGCCGGCAGTACCGGCAGCTCCTGTTCCTGACGCCGGGGATCGCGGACGCGCTCAGCGGCGTGATCCTGTTTGATGAGACGGCCCGCCAGCGAGCCGACGACGGGACGCCGTTTCCCGAGATCCTGACGCGGCTCGGCATCGTGCCCGGCATCAAAGTCGACGCCGGCGCCAAGCGGCTGGCCGGTGCGCCCGGCGAACGCGTCACGGAGGGCCTCGACGGGCTCCGCGAGCGGCTGGCGGAGTACCGGACGCTCGGCGCCCGGTTTGCCAAATGGCGGGCCGTGATCGAAATCGGCGAGGGCCGGCCGAGCCGGTACTGTCTCGCCGCGAACGCCCACGCCCTCGCGCGGTACGCGGCGCTCTGCCAGGAAGCGGAGGTCCTCCCCATCGTCGAACCCGAGGTGCTGATGGACGGCGGCCACACGATTCAGCAGTGCTTCGATGCGACCGAGGCCGCGCTCGACCGCGTGTTCCACTCGTTGCGGGACCACCGGGTCGCGCTGGAGGCGGTGCTCCTCAAACCGAACATGGTGGTGTCCGGAGCGAAATCCCCGGAGCAGGCGGGCGTGGAGGAGGTGGCGGAGGCCACCGTGCGCTGCCTGCGGCGCACGGTACCCGCGGCCGTGCCGGGCGTGATGTTCCTCTCCGGCGGCCAAACCCCCGAACGCGCCACGCAGCACCTGAACGCTATGAACGCGATGCCGGGAACCCGCCCGTGGGTGCTGAGTTTTTCGTTCGCGCGCGCGCTACAGGGGCCGGTGCTGGAGACGTGGCGGGGGTCGGCGGACGCGGTGCAGGCGGCTCAGCAGGCGTTCCTCCATCGGGCGCGGTGCGCCTCGGCGGCGCGGGAAGGGCGGTACACGCCCGCAATGGAGCAGGCCGGCGCAGCGGCCGGTCGGGGGCGCCGCTAGCGCCGACGCCGTACGCCCCGCGGTGGGCTTAGACGCCGGCGGTCGTCTGGACGCTGATCTGCGACGGCTCGAATCCGGCGCTACGCAGCGAGCGCACGACATCGCGCGGATCCTCTTCGCCGGCGGTCAGCACTACCGACCATCCGTGCCGGTCGGCGTACGTGGCCAGGCCGGTGAGCGGTGCCTTTGCCCGCTCGAGCGCGTCGAGGACCGCGCGGACGCCGGTGGTCACGTCGGCGATCGGGATGACGAGGCGCGTGCCGGTCCGCCCCGCGCCCAGCAGCTCGAGAAACGAGTCGAAAATGTCGCTTTCGGTGATGATCCCGGCAAGCTGCCCGTGGTCGACCACCGGCAGCGCGCCGATTCCGAGCGTGCGCATCTTGGCGGCCGCCTCGACGATCGGGACGTCGGGGGCGGTCGTATATGGCGTCGCGGTCATGAGGTCCCGAACCGGCGTCGTCGCCTTGCCGCGCTCGTAGAGCGTCCGCTGCGTCACGATCCCGACCAGCACACCCCGTTCGTCGACGATCGGAAGCCGCCGGATCTTGTGCACGTACATGGTTTTGAGCGCCGCGCTGGTGTCCGTTTCAGGCTTCGCCGTGATTGCCGGGCTCGTCATCCGGTCGCGCACGAGCATCCCGATCACCCCGATTCCTGCTGGCTCGCTGTACCCACCCTTACAGTAGCGCCGGGGGCCAGGCCGGCGCCATGGGACCGAGGCCCGATCCTGAATCGGCTGCGTGATGGATAGGCCCGTCCGGACGAGCGGCGTTATGGTAAGGGCGGAAGACTCGGGGGAGGTGAGTCGGCATGACCGAGATCGAGTCCGGCAACTTTGCGACCTTCGGGGCACCGTGCCTGCGGCGTCTGCGGGAATATCTCGACATGGCCGGCGTGGCGTACGAGGTCTCGCGGCACGCGCCGCGGTACACCGCGCAGGAGCTCGCGCAGGTGGAGCACGTGCCGGGGAAGCTGATCGCCAAGGCGGTCCTGGTCATGGCGGATCAGCGTCTCGTGATGGTGGTCCTCCCGGGGACGTCGCGCATCAACGTGCCGTGGGTGCGCGCGGCGGCGGGCGCGAAGAGCGCGCGGCTGGCCACGGAAGCCGAGTTCCTGCGCGCGTTTCCGGACTGCGAGGCCGGCGCGATGCCGCCGTTCGGCAACCTGTACCACGTCCCCGTGCTGGTGGACCGGGGGTTGACCCGCGACCCGGTGATCATGTTCAACGCGGGTACGCACGACCTCCTGATCACGATGACCTACGCGGATTTCGAGCGGCTCGTGCAGCCCAAGATCGGGATTTTCGCGGTACAGCCGCAGGCCGCGGCATCGTGACGTAGGGCGGGGGAGGGACCGGCGCCGGGTGGGAGCGCGTCCGGCGTCCCCCGGGGCGTCTATGGCTGGCGAGCAGGATGCGTTGCCGCGCCGTCTTGTGCCGGGCATCGCGCGAAGCGTCGTCCTGAACACTGTCATCCCGATCCTGTTGTACCGCCTCACCAAGCGCTATCTCTCGCCGTCCGAGGTGGTCGCCCTCGGCGTCGCGGCGCTGTTCCCGCTTGGGGAGAGCGTCGTCCAGGTCGCCCGCAGCCGCACGCTCGATCCCATCGCGCTGATCGTGCTCGGGGGCGTGGCGGTCAGCATGATCGGCGTCGCGTTCGGAGGCAGCGCGAAACTGCTCTTGATCCGAGAGTCGCTGTTCACGGGGGCGCTCGGGATCGCCTGCTTCGTCTCCCTCGCGCTTCCCCGGCCGCTCATGTTCTACTTTGGCCGCTCCTTTACGACGGGCAACGACCCCGACAGAATCGCGACGTTCAACGCGGGCTGGCAGCGCCCGTATTTTCGGTACGTGAACCGGCTGATCACCGTGGTGTGGGGCGCGGCGTTCACCGCGGAGTTTGTGGTCCGGGTCACGATGGTCAACACACTGCCGGCGGCCGTCGTGCTCGCCGTTTCCCCGGTGATCACGGGCGGGGTCACGATCGCCACGATCTTGTGGACCTTCACCTACGTGCGGCGGGCGAAGGCGCGGGGATGAGCCCCGCGTAATCCCCGGCCGCGGCGGCCGGGGGGAGGAGCCGGCCGCCGCGCCCCGTACGAGGTATGTACGTGCGAGTTACGCCACCCCCGTACCACCTGATCCGCGCGTTGCTGCGCCGTGCGTTCCGGCGCCACCGACCGTCGTCGCTTTCGCTGACCGAGGTGGCCGGCGGTCTGACGTGGGCCTGCACCGACCTTGGAGCCTTCCCGCGGCCGCTGCCGCGCCTGGACGATCTCGAGGGCGTGGTCCTCATGGAGGATCGCGATCCGCAGTTCTTTCTCTCTTTTACCGGGTACGAAGCCCGGCGCGCCGCGGATCTCAACCGGCACGGGCCCCTGAGCGCGTGGACCACGCACGAGGACGTGCGTACTCTGGTCGGGGAGCTTCGCGGGCAGGGCATCAAGGTCGCGATCGGATTTTGGAACTACGGCGGCTGGCGGCTCCATCACCGGCCCCCGTGGGTGCGGGCGCATCCCGAACTCCGGCACATGGCGTTGAGCAGCCAGCTCTACCCGTTCGTCCGGCTGAGGTCCGAGGGGGTGACCTACGCCGAGTACATCGGCCGGCAGTACACGCGTCTTCGGGAGGCCTTCGGCTTCGACGGACTGATGCTGGGCGACGGTTTCTGCGGATTCAGCAGCATTTGGGATCCGGATCGCTACAACGATCGGGCCGGTACGACTCCCGAGTGGACGGTCTTCTACCGAACGGTCGCCCGGGCCGTCCACGGCGCGGGCGGCGTCCTGCTGGCTTACGATCAGATGGGCATGTCCGCCTCCGAGGCGCGGGGTCACGGGATCGATTACGGGGACCTTGCCGCCGCGGGCCTGGACGTCCTTGTCTACCAGTCGTATCCGCAGGCGTGGGCCGGCTTTTGGTTGGAGTCGTACCGGAGCCGGTTCGACCTCGCCGCCAACGTCCGGAACCTCGCGACGATTACCGCCGCGATCGCCGGCACGGGAACGCGGGTGCTCTATACCCTGGAGTTGGGCGACTCGGTCGAGCGGTGGTGGGCGGACCCGGGGCGTACCGTGGAACAGATGACCGCTCTCGATCCGCTGGCCGGCGGCCGATTCTTGGTGTGGGCCAACGATCTGGTCGCCCAGCTCGGCCGACCGGAGCTTCACCCGATTGGAAATAAGACCCGGGTCTGATGGCCGTCACATACCCAAACGCCTACGGGCCGTGCTGGTGTTCGTCGCCGTCATTGTGATTCTCTCACGGCGGGCCGAAGCGAACGAAAAGACGGAAGGCGCGCAACCGCCGGATGCCGAGCCGCAGGCCGTGAGACGCCGCGCTGCGTGATACAGGGTGAATGGAGGAGACCATTCCGGAGGGTTGGGCGCGATGAAATATTCCGTTCAAGGCGACGGCGCGAAGGTGACGATCACGGTTGAGGGCGTTGGATCGAAGCAGGCCGACCTGCTCAAAGAATTCACGGAGTGCGCGGAAGGGCGCTGCTCGTGCCCGACGACCCAGTACGAAAAGGTGGCGTCGATGCGGATCGCGCCCGGCAAGGATCGATTGAGCATCACGCTCACGGCGAAGGCGGGAGAGACTATCGAGCACGGTGACATCAACACCTGTCTCGAGCACACGACGCGGAAGGTGGCGGGCAGGCAGGGCCCCTGACCCCGGGCGCTCGCGCTCGCGGGGCGAGGCGCGGATCTTCAGGCGGGCGCGCCGGGCGCCGCCGTCGGAAGTTCCGCCACCACCTCGGTCCCGCGGCCTTCGCCTGACCAGATCTTGACGGTGCCCCCGATCAGCGCGGCGCGCTCTCGCATGCCACCGAGCCCCAGGCCGCCCCGTAGGGGGTCAAACGGGCGCTCACCGTCCGGCCGGAACCCCCGGCCGTTGTCCTGTACGCGCAGGCGCACGCCGTCGGGGATGAGGTCGAGCCCGAGTTCGACGCGCGTCGCCCCCGAGTGCTTGACGACGTTCCACATCGCTTCCTGCGCGATGCGGAACAGGGTGGTCTCGACGACCGTCTCGAGGCGCGTCTCTCCCACGTGGTTATGAAACTCAACCTCGATCCCGCGCGGCTCGAGCTGCTGGTGGGCGTACCAGCGCAACGCGGACGTGAGTCCGAGATCGTCCAAGACCGTGGGCCGCAGATCGTAGATCAACTTGCGGACCTCTTCCAGCGTCCCCTCCGCGAGGTCCTTGAGCCGGTCGAGCGCCTCGGCGATTTGAGGCACGCCCTCGGCGGCGGCGCGGGCGATGTCGAGGTTCACGATGAGCGCCGTGATCGACTGCCCGGTCTCGTCGTGCAGCTCCCGGGCGATCCGCCGGCGCTCGTCCTCCTGCGCCGTCAGCAGCCGCTTGATAAGCTCGCCCCGGCTGCGCTCCTTGACCGCCAGTTCTTCGAGGAGCTGCGCCTTCTCGATCGCGAGACCGACTTCACCTCCCACCGTAGCGAGGAGCGCCAGTTCGCGGTGGCCGAACAGCCGGCCGGCCGGCAGGACCAGATTCATCAGCCCGGCGATCCCCTTCGACGTGCGCAGCGGCACACTCGCGTGCTGGGCGGCGCTCCCGACGCCCTCCAGCCGCATGCAGTTGACGATGTTGACCGGCTCGGTCAACTGGTGACCGGCCAACAGGTCGAGACACCGGCACGTGCCCCGCATCGCTTCGCGCCCGTCGGCCTCGAGCGGGCGGGGCAGGTGATACGCCGCGGCCAGCTCGTACGCGTCCGTGCCCGGGCGGCGCAGAAAGACCCAGCCGGTGTGCAGCTGCAGGAGCTCGCCCGCGCGCTCAAGGACGTCCCCCAGCAGTTCGTGGACGCCGTTCGGCTGGTGGAGCGCGGTGCTGAGCTGGCTCAGGATGATGAGGCGGCGCGCCCGCTGCATCGACCGTAGCACGACCCCCGCGCCGAACACCAGGATGAAGAGTCCGCCCAGCAGTTCAGAGATGGTGGCGGCCTGCGCGGTCCACGGGGTCCATGCCCACGCAATGAAGTTCAGCCCCGCGATGATAAGGCCCCCGAAGATCAGCCGCGTTGCGAGGTCGTCCAGGATCTGCTCGGCGCGGCGGTAGCCTTCGGCGGCCAGCAGGAACGCGGCGCCTGCTGCCAGGCCCGCGATGTCGCGCGCGAGCGCCGCCTGGCCGGGATCGGCCGGGGCCGAGAGCAGCAACGCCGCGATCACCGCAACGAGCAGCGCCCCGAATCCTAAGGTCCCGACGACAACGATGCCGCGGGAGCGGGGGTCGCGGGACACCGACGCGGTCAGGAAAAACCCGGCGCCCGCAAGCAGCAGGGTTGTTCGCAGGAGCACCAGCGGCAACGGCGCCGCCGGCGCCAGCGCCCCGAGATCGACCACGGCGCGCGCCGCGAGCGCCGCCGCCCCCGCCACCCACCACAAGGCATACGCAGCGCGCAGTTCAACATAGTGCGCGACCAGCATCAGGGCAACGGCGAGGTGAAGTCCGATCGCGAGCGCGAGGATCGTCGTGAGTGCCTGCATGGCTTCGTGCTCCCTGCCGGGCTGTTCGGGCCCGCGCGACGCGGTCCCTCCGGGCGGGGCCGGCGGATCGGGTGCCGGGGGGGCCGGGAATACGACATCGATCCGATAGGCGCTGCGACGCGGGCGTGCTACGGTACAAAGTGGAGCGCATGCGGCGAGTCACCGAGTCAAACGCCGGCTCCGGGATACCGACGGTCGTCCATGTTCACTTCGGGGAGCGCGCCTCCTCGGAGGGCACCGGACGACAGTAGGGCCCGGGGTGCCGGCCGAAGACGGTGGGATGCCGCTCATCAAGTGCGCTCCTTTTGACGTTCGCGGCGAGACGGCGGGGCAGAATCGGGTCGAAGGATGAGCCGGAATCAGATAGCCGCCGGATAGGGCCGGCGGGCCGGGGATGCTAGGGTTGGTGAAAAGGCCGGCGCTCACAGCCGGGCCGCGGGAGGCTGGTTCAATGAAACAGGTGACGGCGTGCGATCGGTGCGGTCTGCGGACGGTGCGCCACGAACTGGAGCAGCGCGGCGTGGTCATGCACTTTTGCGACGAGTGCTACTGGGGTGAAGCCCAGGAGATCGCTCCCGCGGAGGTACCGGGAGCGCGGCCGGTAGAACCGGCGGCACCCCGCAGCGGCGGCCCGGTCACTCAGTAGAAGGCCCAGGTAGGGACGCGCCATGTGGCCGATATTATTTGGTTACGGTTGGATCTGGGGTGTGCTCGTCGCGGCGACGCTTCTGTGCTTCGTCGTCGGCGGGCTCGGATTTCTGTTTCTCGTGACCAGGAAGCCGTCCACGCGCGGATCCGACGACCTTAGCGAAGCGTGGCACCGGTATGAGGAAGGCGATCTGACGCGGTCCGAGTGGGAGCGCACCGCCGGGCGCCCTCAGACCCGGGGGAAGGTCGCCGGCGCCGGACACCCATGAGCGGGACCCGTCACACGGGCCGGGGGCGGTAAGTCAAGAGCCGCAGGCCGTTCAGCACGACCGCGACAGTGCTGCCCTCGTGGCCAACCACCCCGAACGCCAGCCTAAGGCCAATACCCAGCGTGAGCGCGATCAGGCCGGCAATGACGCAGGCGGCCACGAACAAGTTTTGCGCAACCACCTGACGCGTTCGCCGGCTGAGCTCGATCGCGTAGGGGAGCCGCGTTAGATCGTCCCCCATCAGCACGACGTCGGCCGTCTCCAGGGCCGCGTCCGTGCCGGCGGCCCCCATCGCAATACCCACGTGCGCGGCGGCGAGGGCCGGGGCATCGTTGACGCCGTCTCCAACGACGGCAACCGCGGCCGCCCCGGCGAGGCTCCGCACCGCGTCCGCCTTCTCCTCCGGCAGCAGCTCGGCCCGTACGTCGCGGATGCCGAGACGCGCCGCGACGGCGCCGGCCGCCCCGGCATGATCGCCGGTCAGCATCGTGATGCGCGTGATGCCAAGCGCCCGAAGCATGCGGAGCGCCGCGCCCGCCTGCGGCCGCGGCACGTCGGCGAGGGCGATGATGCCGCGGAGCTGGTCGTCGGCTACGTACATCAGCGTCCGGCCGTCCGCCTGGAGGCGCGCGATGTGCGCGCGCGCCGATTCCGGCACGGCGACGGCCTCTTCCCGCATAAACGCCGCGCTGCCCACGCGGACCACGGCCCCGCCGAGCCGGCCGCGCACGCCCCGGCCGGTCACGGACTCGAACGACTCCGGCTGCCCTAAGCTGATGCCGCGCTCGCGGCAGGCGCCCACCACGGCATCAGCGAGCGCGTGCTCGGACCGCTGCTCGAGGCCGGCCGCCATGGCCAGGACACGGTCCTCATCGCCGTCGATCGGGACGACATCGGTGACGACCGGACGTCCGGTCGTCAGCGTGCCCGTCTTGTCGAAGACCACCGTCTCGACGGCGGCCAGTTGTTCCAGGGACGCGCCGCCTTTGAAGAGGATGCCGCGCCGGGCCGCGTTCGCGATCGCCGACAGGATCGCGGCCGGCGTGGAAATGACGATGGCGCAGGGGGAGGCCACCACGAGCAGCGTCACCGACCGGTAGAGGGCGGTGCCGCCGCCGATACCCGCGGCCGCCATGACGGCGTAGGCGACCGCCGCTCCCGCGATGATGACGATCGCGTAGACCTGTCCAAACCGGTCGATCAGCCGCTGGGCCGGCACCTGAGCGGCCTGCGCCTGCAGGACGAGGGCGATGATGCGGGCCAGCGTCGTGTCTTCCGGGGCCTTGGTCACGCGAACTTCCAGTCCGCCGCGCTGGTTGATCGTGCCGGCAAAGACGGTGGATCCCGGGACCACGTCGGCGGGGATCGATTCTCCGGTAATCGGGGCCTGATCAATACTCGATTCCCCAGCGATCACGATGCCGTCGGCCGCCAGCCGTTCGGCCGGGCGGACGATGACCACATCTCCGATCCGCAGCGCGTCCGCCGGCACGGTCCGGGTCTCGCCGCCGCGGCGCACGAGGGCGACCGTGGGCCGCAGGGCGACGAGCGCGCGGATGGCGCGGCGGGTCCGTCCGATCGCGTAGAACTCCAACGCATTGCTGAGCGAAAACAGGAACAGCAGCACGCTGCCTTCGGCCCACGCGCCGAGCCAGGCGGCGGCGAGCGCGGCGACGAGCATGAGCACGTTGACGTCGATCCGGCCGCGCCGTATCGAGCCCCACGCCGCGACCGCGCTGCCCGTTCCTCCCGCGAGGTACGCGAGGGCGTAGAGTAGGACGCCGGCTTGGCCCCCGGCCAACCAGGCGGCGATCTGACTCGCCGCGCAGAGCAGCGGCTGCGCGGCGGGCAGCACCTGCGTCAGCGGGGAGGCGGCATCGGGTGGATGCCGCCGGGGACGTACGGAGACCGGGCGCCCGGGCGCAATTGAATGCGTCGCCATTGAGGTGTGTGAGAACCTCCTGCCGCAGCATATCGCAGCGAAGCTCCGGGGGCATCTGGCGGGCGCCTGATTCCAAATCAGGCCCGGGTCGGATGCCGTCCCGGGGCGCCGTCGACGATGATGAACGTGCAGTCAGGAACGCCGCGGGAGGGATCCGATGCCGCAGGACCGCGAAACGTACTGGGATCTGATCGAGGTGGAACGCCAGCTGCGAAACGCGCTCAGCATCGTGCGCGAAGCCGAGCACCTGGCGCCGGATCGCACGTCGATTCGCGTCGAGGTCTCGAAGATCGCCGACGCCCTCACAGACGCGGTGGCCCTCGCCGCCGCATCACGGCGGCGGGCCCTGGAAGAGTTGTCGGAGTCCGCCCTGGTGTCGGCCGCGGATTAGGCAGGCTCCCTCGCTCCACAGGCCGGGATAGGGTCGCGGCCGGACCGGACAATCAACTCCGGGTCTGACGACATTCGCGTTCTTGGTCCGTATCCTCGGAGTATCGCATCCTCAGAGCGACAATCGCGAGGATGTCGGGGGGTGCGGACGAGGATGACTGCGGAGACCGGACCGAAGGCGGCGCTGGATCGCCGTACGTTTTTCAACCGTCTGTTTTGGGGTCTTAGCGGTCTGCTCGGCGCCCTGGTCGGCATTCCGGTCGTCGGCGCCTTCCTCTCGCCGGCCTTCAAGCCCGTCGAGCGGGCGCAATGGGTGGCGGTCGGCGGTGCCGGCACCTTCGGCCCCGTGCCGTCGCTCGCCCATCACCTGCACCCGGCGCATGAAGGCTGGGTCAACGCGACCGCCGAGATGCAGGTCTGGGTGGTGAGAGACCGGCAGGGCGCCTTCCGCGTTTTCGACAATCACTGCACGCACCTCGGCTGTCCGTATCACTGGGAGGCGTCGCAGCAGCGCTTTGTCTGTCCGTGCCACGGCGGGCAGTTCGACGCGACCGGCAAGGTGCTCGCCGGTCCGCCGCCGCGGCCGCTCGATGCCTACGACACCAAAGTCGAGGGCGGCACGTTGTACATGGGTGCGTTGCGCCGGGGCGGCGCATGACCGCTGACCCCCGGCACGGCGCGTCGGGCCCGCGCCGGGGATGGCTCGAAGAACGCCTCGGCGGGCAGCTGTTCGGCGGGTTCCTGAACCGCAACGTGCCGGACGAGACCGGGCTGCCGCACACGCTCGGCAGCGCAACACTCTTCCTCCTTGTCGTGCAGGTTGCGACCGGCATTGTGCTCGGGATGAACTACGTGCCGAGTCCCGAGCACGCCTACGACAGCATCGAGTTCATCATGTCGCAGGTGCTCCTCGGGCCCATCCTCCGCGGCCTTCACCACTGGGGCTCGAGCGCCCTCGTCGTCGTCGCGGGCCTGCACATGCTCCGGGTGTTCCTCTGGGGGTCGTACAAGCGTCCGCGCGAGGTCACCTGGATGGCCGGTGTCGCCCTCTTACTGATCGTCATGGGATTCGCGTTTACCGGCTACCTGCTCCCCTGGACGCAGCGCTCCTACTGGGCGACGGTGGTCGGCACGAAGATCGTCGGCACGGTGCCGGGCGCCGGGGCATGGCTGCTGCAGGTGATCCGCGGCGAAGCCGGCGTGGGTCCCGTCGCGCTCGCCCGCTTCTACGCGATTCACGTGCTGTTGCTGCCGGCGCTGCTCGTACCGCTCGTGGTTTTGCACCTCTATCTCGTCTACCGGCACGGCATCGCGCCGGCGCCGGGGAACGAAGCGGCGGCGCGCAAGGGCAAGCGGTTCTACCCGGAGCAACTCGCGGAAGACCTCGGCGTGTCGCTCCTCGTGTTGGCGGTGCTCTTCGCCCTGACCGCGTGGCGGGGCGTGCCGACGGAGGTGCGCGCGGATCCGGCCTCGACCACCTACGTGCCGCGCCCGGAGTGGTACTTCCTGTTCTTCTTCCAGCTGCTCAAGTATTTCGAGGGGCCGATCTGGGAGCCGTTCGGCGTGATCGTGCTGCCGCTCGCGGCGATCTTGCTGCTCTTTGTTATCCCGCTCGTCGACCGGCGGGCCGAACGTCGGCCGGCCCGCCGGCCGTACGCGATGGTGTCCGCGGCCGCGGCGGTGGCCGTCGTGGCCGGGTTGACGTACTTTGGGGCCGTGCAGGTGCCGCCCGGGACGCGGACGGCGCCGGCGGGCTCCTCACAGGCGCTGATTAGTCGCGGGCACGAGGTGTTCGTCACCAACGGGTGCAAGAATTGCCATGTCGTTGCCGGGCAAGGCGCCGAAGTCGGTCCCGAGCTCACCCACGTCGGCAGCCGTCTGACGGCCGACAGACTCGCCGCGCAAGTCCGCAACCCGGCATCGGTGAATCCCAAGACCAACATGCCGGCGTTCGACAAGCTCTCCGGCGACGATCTCAAGGCGCTGGTCGCCTACCTCCTGACACTCAAGTAACAGATTTGGGTGCGTAGAACCCGGTCGTGCCGCCGCCCGATACGAAATCCGGTCGATGTCCGATAGGCTCAGGCGCGGCGCGCCAATACACTTGGACTCAATAGCGCGACCGACAGCGAGTCAAGTGTGGGGAGGGGAGACCGATGGTCAAGAACGTGAGCCGGCGCGAGGCTTTGGCTGTGGCGGCCGGCGGGTTGGCAGGGGTCCTCGTGGCCGGACCGCTCGCGCGGGTGCGCGCCGCGGCCGGGCAAACGGTCACGGTGTACATTTTCAGGGGCAAGACGGGTATTCTCGGGCCCGACGGCAAGGGCCATGACGCATTCGTCCCGTCCAGCTTCGTCGTCACGGCAGGCGCGCCGGTGGCGATCGACTTCATCAATTACGACGAGGGCGCGCACACCCTCACCGCGCCCAAACTGAATCTGAACATCACGATCAAAGGCGGCCAGCAGGTCGGCGACGACGTGAAGCCGGTCACCACGACCGCGCAGTTCACGGTTCCGAAGGCCGGCACGTACCGCTGGTATTGCGCGCTCACCTGCGACGCGGGCGGCCACGGCTGGGCGATGGAGCAGGGCTACGCCGGGCCCAGCAAAGAGGGGTATATGGCGGGGTTCATCGTGGCGATGTAGGCGTCGGTCCCGGCCCTACCTCGGCACCACCGCGTCCGCGGCGGGATCCGCCGCGGACGCGCTCTATCGGCGCACGAGACTGCGCAGCGCAAAGAGCACGTTCGCCGGCCGTTCGGCGAGCCGCCGTATGAGATATGTCGACCATTCCGGGCCGTGCGGGGCCGCGATCCGCACGCGATACCCGCGGCTCGCGAGGTCCGACTGGAGCCGCGGCCGCACGCCGTACAGCATCTGGAATTCGAACCGCTCCCGGGGAATCCCACGCCGCGTCGTCACGTCGATGACCTGGTCGATGATCCGGTCGTCATGGGTGGCGATCGCGGCGTAGCCGTCTGACAGGAGGGCGTGTTCGGCGAGACGGACGTAGCTGCGGTCGACATCCGCCTTACGCGGGTAGGCGACGTCCGCCGGCTCGAGATAGGCGCCTTTGACGATCCGTACGTTGGGCGCCAGCGGCCGCAGGCTCTGCAGATCGTGCTCGCTGCGATAGAGGTACGCCTGCAGCGCAAGGCCGACTCTCTCGTGGCCCTCGCCCCGCAGCCGCCTATAGATGCGCAGGGTGGTATCGACCCGAGGCGACTCTTCCATGTCGATGCGGACGAAATTGGCGCGCTGGGCCGCGATTTCCACGAGCCGCGCGACGTTGCGGTACGCGATGTCCTCGCCGAGGTCCAGTCCGAGGTTCGTGAGCTTCACCGCGATGTTCGTCTGCAGCTGCTCTCGGGCCACCCGATCCAGTACGGCAATATAGCCCCGGACGACCGACTCCGCGATTCCGGCGTCCGTGACGCCTTCGCCCAGGATGGTCGTGTTCGTGAGCAGACCCCGCTCGTTGAGTCTTCGCAGGACTGGGACGCACTCGTCCAGGGATTCCCCGGCCACAAACCGGGCCGCGCCGAGCCGCAGGCCGTGGCGGCGCACCGCGGCCGCAATCCGCGGCCGGTGCGCCGCGGCGAGGAGGACGCTCCGCAGAATGGCGGTCCCCGGCATCTTGCCGCGAGAGTAGCGCAGAGGGGGCGGCACGGATATCGGGCGAGGATCCGATGCCGCTGCGGCGTTTGCTTCATGCAAATGAGCCAGGTTCGTCATTGTCTCCTCCCTCCCGGGCCGGTACGGTGGGCACAAGCGATCGAGCGCTCGACCGACAGGATCGACGACGCGAACGGATGTGGCGATGGAATACGATGCTCGACGGGAGACGATTCTCGAGACCGCCGCGTCGCTGTTTGCATCCCAGGGGTACGAGCGAACGACGATTCGGGATGTCGCGCACGGCGCCGGGATGAGCGTCGCCGGTCTCTATTATTACGTTCGCGGCAAGGAAGAACTGCTGTTTCATATCTGCGAGCGCAGTTTCTCCATGGTGCTGGACGCTCTGACCCAGGAATTGGCCCGCACGCCCGATCCCAGGGCCCGCGTGCGGGCGCTCATTCGCAATCACCTCGACCACTTTCTGCGCCACGTGAGTGAGATGAAAGTGCTGACCCGGGAACTGGACGCGCTGCAGGGCGCGCACGCCGCTCAGATCTACGCCCTCCGTCACCGCTATTACACGATCTGCCGCAAGGTCGTCTCGGACGTCGCCATCGACACGGTGCCGCTGCGCCTCGCGACGATGGGACTGTTCGGCATGCTCAACTGGATTCACATGTGGTACCGGCCGGACGTCGACGGCGACGCCGACGCGCTGGCCGACGGCATGGCCCGGATCTTCCTCGACGGATACGCGACGCCGCGGGAGGCGCGCGTCCGGTGAGCGGGACCGATGGGCAGGTCACGCTGACGGTCGACGGCCGCGCGGCCCGGATTGTGATCGATCGGCCCCCGCTCGGCATTCTCACCCTCCCGATGTTGCAGGCGCTCGCGTCGGCCTGCGGACGGCTGGCCGCGATGCCGGACGTTACCATCGCCACATTGACGTCGACCGGCCCGCGGGCCTTTTGCGCCGGGGTGGATGTGGCCGCACACGCTCCCGACCGCGCGCGGCCGATGCTCGAGGCGTTCGAGCAAGTGGCCGACCGGATGCTGTCGCTGCGCCAGGTTCTGATCGCGTCGGTGCAGGGTCCGGCGCTCGGGGGAGGATGGGAGCTCGCGCTGCTGTGCGATCTGGTGGTGGCCGCCGAGGACGCGCGCTTCGGCCTGCCCGAGATCGCGCTGGCGGCGTTCCCGCCCGCGGCGGCCGCGCTGCTCCCGCGCCTCGTCGGCGAGACGCGTGCCCTCGCCCTCGTGCTCACGGGGGCGCCGATCTCGGCGGTCGACGCGCACCGGTTGGGACTCGTGACCCGTGTCGTCCCACGCGGGGACCTGGATCGGGCGACGCACGACATCGAGTCATCGGTGCTGGCCCACAGCGCGGCCGCGGTTCGCTTCGCCAAGCGCGCGGTGGTCGCGGCCGGCCGCGAATCCGTGCGGCGCGCCCTGCGCGACGCCACGGAGCTATACACGTCGGAACTCGTCGCGACCGCAGATGCGGCCGAGGGCATCGCCGCGTTTCTTGAAAAGCGCGCGCCGGTCTGGAAACATGCGTAGTCTGTCGTCGCAGCACCGCGCACCCGCGATCGAGGAGGAGGCCCGTCATGACGGTGTCGCTTGAGCGAGTACGAGGGCGTGTCACCTGGTTCAGCGTCAACGCCGGATTTGGCTTTATCGAGTCGCCGGCCGGGACCAAGGTCTTCGTGCACTACTCGGCGGTCGGCACACCCGGTCCGGCGTTCCTCCGCGAAGGAGAGGAAGTGGAGTTCACCATCTTCCGAGGGTTGGAAGGCCTTCAGGCGTCGGACGTGCGCCGGGTGGCCTGATGCCGGGAAGGAGACCTGCCGTGACTCCTGAGGCCGAAATCGTCGTGATCGGCGGAGGAGTCCACGGGGCGAGCGTGGCGTATCACCTCGCCAAAGCCGGCAAGCAGGTCGCGCTGGTCGAGCGCCGCGGCATCGGCGCGGCGTCGTCCGGGGCGTCGGGCGGCATCATCCGGTGTCACTATTCCAACCCGTCGATGGTCCGGCTTGCGCACCGGGCGGCCCAACTCTGGCCGCACCTGGAGGCCGAGCTCGGGCGTCCGGTCGATTACGTGCGGAACGGCTTCATCGCCACCGCCGGCGCGGGCGATGTCCTCAACATGAAGCGGGTCGTCGCAATGCAACGGCAGGTGGGCGTGGACACCGAGCTGATCGATCCCGGGGAGGTCCGCGGCTGGATCCCGGAGTTCGCGAGCGACGGCCTCGGGGTCGCCGCGTACGAAGCGGACGCGGGCTATGCGGACCCCTACTCCGCCGCCGTGGCGTTCGTGGACAAGGCAAGGGAGCTCGGCGCGACGATCTATCCCGGCGTCACCGTGATCGACATCGTCCGGAACGGGGCCGTGTCCGGAGTGGTGACGGACCAGGGCCCGATTCGGACGTCGCTCGTCGTCAACTGCGCCGGGGCGTGGGCAGCCGGGATTGCCCGGATGGTGGGCGTGGAGATCCCTGTGAGGCCGGGATTGTTGCAGATGGTGGCGTTCAACCCACAGTACCGCGGGTGGAATCGTGCGAGCCCGACCTGGATCGACATGACCACCATGACGTACTGCCGGCCGGACGCGACGGGCCTCATGCTGGCCGGCGGAGGTTCGTCCGAGAACGCGGAGTTGGAGACACACGTTCTTGACCCGGACGCCGTCCCGCCGCGTCCCCCGGTGCTCTTCGAGGCGGAGATCCATGACAATCTGGTCCGGCGCTGTCCGTGGGCGGACCGGATGTCCCGCGTGCGCTCATGGTCGGGACCCGACGGTATCAGCCCGGATTACCACCTGATCTTCGGCCCCGTGCCAGGCGTGCGCGGCTACCTTCAAGTCGTCGGCGGCAGCGGCAACTCGTTCAAGCTTTGCCCGGCCACGGGCGAGGCGATCGCGGAATACGTCGTCACCGGCCGCTGCTCCTACGTCGATCTCGAGGCGTTCAGCATCACGCGCTTTGCGGAGCGCCGGGCGTTCCGCGGCGGCTATCAGATGCACATCACCGGCTAGTTCATCCCTCGGTCGGGCGGCCGGGAGCGTTTGCATCACCACAATGAAGCGGACGCTTCATTGTCTTGGCCGGGGTGCGGCCCCATAGTGAACATCAACCGACCGTTTGGTCGGGCGGCTGTTGGCATGCCGTCGCGATCGGGAGGGCCCCCGATGGGAATGACCATGGCGGAGAAGATCTTCGCTCGCGCCTCCGGCCGGCCCGACGTGGTTCCCGGCCAGTTCGTCACGGGACGCGTGGATTTGGCGCTCCTCCACGACATCTTCGCGGTTCCGGCGTTCGACCTGCTCCGCGGATCGGGCTTCGCGTCGGTGTGGGACCGGGCCCGCGTCGTGGTCGTGCTGGATCACCTGGTACCCTCGCCGTCGGTGGCCGCCGCCGAGGTTCACCGCCGCATCCGCGATTACGTGCGTGAGTTCGAGATTCTGCACTTTTTCGACGCCGGCACGGGCATCTGCCACCAGCTCGTCGCCGAGCAAGGGTTGGCGCAGCCCGGGCAACTGCTCGTGGGTACCGATTCCCACACGACGACCGCCGGCGCCCTCGGGATCGGCGGCACCGGAATCGGGACCTCGGAAATGACCTACGTCCTGGCGACCGGAGAGCTGTGGTTTCAGGTCCCTCCGACGATCCTGGTGGAGCTGGCCGGCCGGCTCGCCGTGGGCGTCATGTGGAAGGACGTGGTGCTCGCCCTGGCCGGACAGATCGGCACCGACGGCGCCCAGTACCAGGCGCTGGAATTTGGCGGGCCGGCGGCCGGCGCGGTGGACGTCGCGGGCCGCCTGACGATCGCGAACATGGCGGTCGAACTCGGCGCCAAGTTCGGCCTGTTTCCCGCCGACGACGGGACCCTCCGGCACTATCGCCAACTCGGCATTGACGTGGACGCGTTCGGCCCCGACGCCGATGCCCGCTACGCGCGCACCGTGCGCATTCAACTCGAGACCCTCGGGCCGCAGGTTGCCGTCCCGCACGCCGTCGATCGGGTCAAGCCCGTCGAGGCGGTCGAGGGCACGCCGATCGATCAGGCGTTCCTCGGCTCGTGCACGAACGGCCGCCTCGAGGATCTGCGCGTGGCCGCCCGGATCCTGGCGGGACATCGCGTGCACCCGCGCACCCGGCTGTTGGTCGCTCCCGCGTCCTGGCAGGTCGAGCGTCAGGCCATGGCGGAAGGGCTTCTCGAGACGCTCGTGGACGCCGGCGCGCTGCTGATGCCCGCCGGGTGCGGGCCGTGCTTTGGCGGACACGGCGGGGTGCTCGCGGCCGGCGAGCGCTGCATCGGCACGCACAACCGCAACTTTCCCGGGCGGATGGGCAGTCCGCAGGCGGAGATTTTCCTCGCGTCGCCTGCGACGGTCGCCGCGACCGCCATACGCGGCCGCATCACGGATCCGCGCCGCCTGCTGTGTCCGGTGCCGCGGGGGCCGTGGCGCGCGCGCGGCACAGGCCTGGGCCTCGGTCCGCCGGCGCAGGAGATTCCATGACCACGGGTGAGCCGGGTCTCCGCATTCTCGGCCGGGCGTGGCGCCTCGGTGACGACATCAGTACCGATGTCCTGTCTCCGGGCGCCTACGCGGTCGTCCCGCTTGCCGAACGCGCGGCGCACACGCTCGAGGCGGTCAATCCGCGCTTCGCCACCGAGGTGCGTTCGGGCGACGTCGTCGTCGCCGGCCGGAACTTCGGCTGCGGGAGTAGCCGCGAGACGGCGCCGGAGGGGCTCAAGGCGCTCGGCGTCGGGTGCGTGGTCGCGGCCTCGTTCGCACGCCTGTTTCTGCGCAACGCGGTCGCGATCGGCCTGCCGGTGCTGCCGTGCACGGGCGCTGCGGACGCCGTCGCCGACGGAGATGCGATCGAGGTCGACCTCGAGGTCGGCATCGTCCGTAACCCGGCAACCGGCGCGACCCTGCAGGGCCAGCCGCTCGCGGCGCCGATGCTGGAGGTGCTGCGGGCCGGCGGGATCGGGCCGCTGTTGCGGCGCCGTGCGCGCGCCGCGGGGAGCCGCGGATGATCTGGAATCCCGGCGTGGAGACGCTCGACCGTGAGGCCCTCCGGGCGCGGCAAGACACACGGCTGCAGGCGACCGTGGCGCGCGTCTCCCACGCCGTGCCGTTCTACCGCGCGCGGCTCGACGCCGCCGGCATCCGCGCGGGGGACATCCGTGGCGTCGACGATCTCGCCCGTGTGCCGTTTACGACGAAGGACGACCTGCGCCGCGCGTACCCGTTCGACCTGCTCGCCTGCCCGCGGGACCAGGTTGCGGAGTTTCACTGCTCGTCGGGCACGACCGGGACGCCGACCGCGGCCGCCTATACGCGCGCCGATTGGGAGACCTGGGGCGAGACGATGGCGCGTTGCCTGGCCAGCAGCGGCGTGGGGCGCGGCGACATCATTCAGAACGCGTTCGGATACGGGCTGTTCACCGGGGGCCTCGGCTTCCATTACGGAGCGCAGCGTCTGGGGGCCGCGGTCCTTCCCACGTCGTCGGGGAACACGGCGCGCCAGGTGCGGCTGCTGGGCGAGTTCGGCGTCACGGTCCTGTGCTGCACTCCATCGTACGCCCTGCACATCGCGGAGGCCATCGACGGGGCGGGCGGCCCGCCGCCCGCGTTGCGCTGCGGGGCGTTCGGGGCGGAGCCCTGGTGCGAGGCGACACGGGCGGAGATTGAGGGCCGTCTCGGCATCCGCGCCTCGGATATCTACGGGCTCAGCGAGGTGATCGGGCCGGGCGTCGCGGCGGAGTGCGAAGCCAGAGGCGGGCTGCACGTGCAGGAGGACCACTTCTTCCCCGAGGTGGTCGACCCGGCGACCGGCGCGCCGCTTCCGCCGGGGACGCCGGGGGAACTCGTGCTGACCACGCTGACCAAGGAGGCGGCCCCGCTGCTCCGGTACCGGACGGGCGACATCACGTCGCTCGATCCGGAGCCATGCGCGTGCGGCCGCACGCTCGTCCGCATGGCGCGCGTCGGCGGCCGGATCGACGACATGCTGATCGTACGCGGCGTCAACCTGTTCCCGTCGGACATCGAGGCGGTGCTCCTGCGTATTCCGGATCTCACCCCGCACTACCAGATCGTGATCCACCGGCCGCGGGCGCTCGACGTGCTCGAAGTGCACATCGAACGCCGCGACGCCGGCGCGACCGAGACCGTTGCGCTCGCGCGCCGCGCGGAGAGCGCCCTGCGCGCGAATCTCGGACTGTCGGCCGTGGTCGCCGTGCTGGCACCGGGCGAAATCCCGCGGAGCGAGGGGAAGGCACTCCGCGTCATCGACCGACGCCCCAGGAGGGGAACCAAATGATCAAGCCCGTGGATCTGATCTACGACTGGAACACGGCGGGGCAACGCCCGCGCCGGCCACGCGGACCGCTCGACATCAACGACGAGACGCTCCGCGACGGGTTGCAGAGTCCCTCCGTGCGGCAGCCGTCGGCGGAGCAGAAGCGCGTGATCCTGCACCTCATGGACGATCTCGGAATCTCCGCCGTGAATCTCGGCTATCCCGGCGCCGGCCCGCAGGCGCTCGACGACGTGGTGGCGCTGGCCCGCGAAATCCGCGGCCACCGGCTGCATCTCCGGCCGAATTGCGCCGGCCGGACCACCGAGGCCGACATCGTCCCGATCGCGGAGGCCCAGCAGCGGAGCGGTGTCGCGATCGAAGCCGCGCTCTTCCTCGGGAGCAGCCCCATCCGCCAGTACGTCGAGGGCTGGGACGTCGAGTTTCTGCTTCGTACCGCCGACGCCGCGGTGACGCACGCGCGCCGCCTGGGGCTCGAGGTGATGTTCGTCACCGAGGACACCACGCGGGCCCGGCCGGATGACCTGCGGCGTCTCTACACCGCTGCGGTGGCGGCGGGGGCGGGTCGGATCTGTGTGGCCGATACGGTCGGGCACGCGACGCCCTGGGGGGCCTGGCGGCTGGTCCGGTTCATGCGTCGCGTCGTCGGCGATGCGATCGCCATCGACTGGCACGGCCACCGCGATCGTGGGCTGGACGTGATCAATGCGCTCGCGGCCGCAGAGGCCGGCGCGGACCGGTTGCACGCGTGCGCGCTGGGGATCGGCGAGCGGGTCGGCAACACCAGCATGGAGCAATTGCTCGTCAATCTGCGGCTGCTCGACTGGATGGGCTGGGTCGAGATCGATCTGCGGGCGCTCCCCGCGTACTGCCGGGCCGTCGCCGACGCCGTGGGGCTGCCGATGCTGCCCAACTATCCGGTCGTCGGCAAGGATGCGTTCGAGACGAGCAGCGGCGTGCACGCCGCCGCGATCCTCAAGGCGTTGCGGCGGGACGACCGCTGGCTCGCGGACCGAGTCTACAGCAGCGTTCCCGCCGAGGAGGTCGGCCGGGAACAGCGGCTCACCATCGGGCCCATGAGCGGACAGGCCAACGTGGTGTACTGGTGCGAACAGCACCGCGTCCCGCCGCATCCGGACTTCGTACGTCGCGTGCTCGACTGTGCCAAAGCGAGCACGCATGTCCTCTGCGACGAGGAGATCCTCGCGCTGGTGACGTCAGGGGCGTCGTCATACCGGACGGCACCGGTCGCGTGAGCCTCCAGCCTAAGCCGGAAGACCGGGCCCCCGTCTCGCGCGGGGTGCTCCTCGGCAACCAGGCGGTGGCGCGGGGCGCCTACGAAGCCGGCGTGATGGTGGCGGCCGGATATCCCGGCACGCCCAGCACCGAGATCCTCGAAACACTGGCGCAGTGGGAGGGCGTGTACGTCGAGTGGTCCCCCAACGAGAAAGTCGCCCTGGACGTGGCGCTGGGGGCCTCCCTCGGCGGCGTTCGCGCGCTGGCCGCCATGAAACACGTCGGGCTGAACGTGGCCGCGGACACGTTCCTCTCGGCGGCGTACACGGGCGTGGGGGCGGGCTTGGTTGTCGTCTCGGCCGACGACCCCGGGATGCATAGTTCTCAAAACGAGCAGGACAATCGCCTTTACGCCCGGTTCGCCGGGATCCCGCTGCTGGAGCCGGCGGATTCGGCGGAGGCCAAGGCGTTCACCGCGTCGGCGTTCGATCTGAGCGAGGCCTACGATACTCCGGTGCTCGTGCGGACCACGACGCGCGTCAGCCACGGGAGCGGAGTCGTCGAGATCGGCGAACGGCGGTGCCCCGAGGCCCGGGGATTCCGCCGCGACCCCGCCAAGTACGTCATGCTGCCGGCGCATGCCCGCCGCCGTCATCCCGTCCTGCTTGACCGGCTGTCCCGTCTCGCCGCCGAGGCCGAGACCTCGCCCCTCAACCGCGTGGAACTGCGCGATCGACGCCTCGGCGTGATCACAAGCGGCGTCGCCGCCCAGTACGTGCGCGAGGTGCTGCCCGAAGCCAGCGTCCTTCAGCTGGGGTTCTCGTTCCCACTGCCCCTCGGCCGCATTCGGGACTTTGCCGCGTCGGTCGACCGGCTGTTCGTCGTCGAAGAGCTCGAGCCGGTGGTCGAAGACGCCCTGCGGGCCGCGGGCCTCTCCGTGGAAGGCAAGGCGTACTTCCCGAGGACAGGCGAGCTCACGCCGGACCTCGTGCGTGACGGCTTCGCCCGGGCCGGGGGACTGGCGGCGCCCCCGGCGCGGGAGGTGCCGGCGGCGCCGGCGTCTCCCCGACCTCCGGTCCTGTGCCCCGGCTGTCCTCACACGGTGCCGTACATGGCGCTGCGAGAGATGGGGGCGGTCGTCGCCGGCGACATCGGCTGCTACACGTTGGCCGCGCTGCCTCCGCTCGGGGCGATTGATACCACGCTGGCCATGGGGTCGAGCATCGGGATGGCGATCGGGCTTGCGCGTTCCGGCGCGCGCACCGGCCCCATCGTGGCCACCTTGGGCGATTCGACGTTCCTCCATGCCGGCATTCCCGCGCTGCTGGACGCCGTTTACAATCGCACGCCGATTACCGTGCTGATCCTCGACAACGGCACCACCGCGATGACCGGCGGACAGCCACACCCGGCCACCGGCCGGACAATCCGAGGCGACGGCGCGCCGCGCACCGACCTCGTCGCGCTGTGCCGCGCGCTGGGCGTGGAGTGGATCGAGGTCGTGGACCCGTACGACGTCGGCGCTACCCATCGGACGCTCGAGGCCGCCGTCGCGCATCCCGGGGTCTCGGTCGTCATCACGAACCGTCCCTGCGTGGAAGCCCCGGCCAAGATCCGCCGGCCGCCGTTCGGGGTGGTCGCCGAGGCCTGCACGGCCTGTCAGGCGTGCATCGCGATCGGGTGTCCGGCGCTGGGCTGGACGCCCGCGCGGTACGAGAGACGGTTCAAGGTCACGATCGATCCCGCGTTGTGCTCCGGATGCGCGATCTGCCCGCAACTGTGCCCCACCGGCGCCATTGTGCTGCTTCGAGGGGAGTCCGCGCCGCCCGGCGGCCGCGGAGGCGTCGCCGCGCGGGGGGGAGCGGCCGATGCCCGCAACGCGTAGCGTGCTCATCGTGGGCGTGGGCGGTCAGGGAGTGGTGCTGGCCGGCAACATCCTCGCGGACGTCGCGCTCGCCGCCGGTTTCGACGTCAAGAAGAGCGAGGTCCACGGCATGTCGAAGCGCGGCGGCATCGTCTTCAGTCACGTCCGCTACGGCCCCACGGTCCACAGCCCCCTGATCGGGGCCGGCGAGGCCGATGCGGTGGTAGCGCTCGAATGGGCCGAGGGACTGCGGTGGCGCGCCTACCTGCGCCCCGGCGGGGTCTTGATCGTGAACACGGCGCAGATCGTGCCGCCGGCCGCCCACCTTGATCATCGTGGATGGACGCGGGCCTATCCCTCGTTCGACGGTGCGGCCCTCGGCGATCATGGCGGGCCGGTAGAGACCGTCGACGCCCTGGAGGTGGCGCGGCGTCTCGGCTCCGCGCATGTGGCGAACACGGTGTTGCTCGGCGTGCTCGCCGAGACCTTGGATTTTCCCCGGGACGTGTGGGAGGCGACGCTGGCCCGGCACGTGCCCGCGCGCACCGTCGAGATGAACCTGCGCGCATTTCGGGAAGGCGGCGTCCTCCAGCCGGTGCCGGCCGCGGGCCTACGCCATGAGCCAAGACGCCCCGTGAGGCCGGCCGAGGAGCGCCGTGCCGGCGCGCCCGAGATCACCGCCGCGTGGTGCAAAGGGTGCGACATCTGCGTGCGTATCTGCCCGGAAGCCTGCCTTCGCCTCAACGATCGCGCCGTCGTCGAGGTCGTCGACATGGCTGCGTGCACGGGCTGCCGGCTCTGCGAGTGGTTCTGTCCCGATTTCGCCATCGCCGTGCGCCCGGCGGGAGGACTCTCGTGAGCGATCAGCCGCAACTTGTACAGGGGAACGCCGCGTGCGTGGCCGGCGCGGTCGCGGCCGGCTGCCGCTTCTATGCCGGGTATCCCATCACGCCCTCGTCGGAGATCGCCGAGGGAATGGCCCGGCGGCTCCCCGCCGTGGGCGGCGTGTTCGTGCAAATGGAGGACGAGATCGGCTCCCTCGCCGCGGTGATCGGGGCATCGCTCGGCGGCCTGCGCGCGATGACGGCCACGAGCGGGCCCGGGTTCTCCCTCATGCAGGAGCACATCGGCTTCGCGGCCATGGCCGAGGTGCCGTGCGTGATCGTGAACGTCATGCGCGGCGGGCCGAGCACCGGGCTTCCGACCTCGCCGTCCCAAGGGGACGTCATGCAGGCGCGCTGGGGGACGCACGGCGACGTCCCGAGCCTCGTCCTGACCCCGGCGTCGGTCCCCGAGGTGTACGAGCTGACCGTCGCGGCGTTTGCGCTCGCGGAGCGCTTCCGGACACCGGTCGTCGTGCTCTACGACGAGGTGATCGCGCACATGCGCGAGGAGGCGGTGCTGCTTGAGGCGCCGCGCGGCGGCGTGCCGGGCCGGCGGCGTCCGGCGGTGGCGCCCCCGGTGTACCGGCCGTACGCACCGGACGCGGACGGTATCGCGCCGATGGCGGACTTCGGGAGCGGGTACCGGTTCCACGTCACCGGCCTGGCGCACGACGATCGCGGCTATCCCACCCAGGACCCCGGAACGATCGCGGCGCACCAGCGCCGCCGGCTGGACAAGATCGCAACCTTCGAGGACGTGGTGGTGCCGGTCCGGAGCCTCCACCTCGACGATGCCGAGATCGCGGTCGTCGCCTGCGGAAGCGCCGCGCGCGCGGCGGAAGAGGCCGTCGGCGAGGCGCGGCGGCTCGGGCTCCGCGCGGGTCTGCTGCGCCCTCTCGTGCTTTGGCCGTTTCCCGACCGCATCGTGCGCAGCGTCGCCGCATCGGTCAAGGCGCTTGTGGTCGCGGAGATGAACCTCGGCCAGATCAGCCGGGAGGTCGAGCGCGCCGTGGGCGGCCGGGTGCCCGTCGTTCCGTGCTGCCGCGCCGATGGGGAGCTGATCGATCCCGAGCAAATCCTCGCGTGCCTGGAGACGCGCTGTCCGGTCGGGGGGCGCGTGTGATGAGCGACATCCGCCGCTTCTTGCGTCCGGAGCAGATGCCGCACATTCTCTGTCCGGGCTGCAGCCACGGGATCGTCGCCGGCGCGCTCCTCCGAGCCATCGACCGCCTCGGGCTGGCGCAGGACTCGGTGGCCGTCGTGGCCGGCATCGGGTGCAGCAGCCGGCTGCCGGGCAGCATGGACTTCTGCACGCTGCACACCACCCATGGGCGGGCGCCGGCGTTTGCCACGGGCCTGAAGCTCGCGCGCCCGGATCTCCACGTGATCGTGATCACCGGCGACGGCGACGGGTTGGCGATCGGCGGCAACCACCTCATCCACGCCGCGCGGCGGAACATCGACCTGACGTGTCTGCTCTTCAACAACCAGGTATACGGGATGACCGGGGGGCAGCTTGCACCGACGACGCCGACCGCGGGCACGACGACCACGTCCCCGTACGGGAACATCGAGCCGCCGTTCGACGCGTGCCGCCTGATGGCCGCGGCCGGCGCGACGTTCGTGGCGCGGGGCATCGCCTACGAGCCGGCGGTGCTCGAGGACCTCTTCGCGCGCGGGCTGCGCCACGCGGGGTTCGCCTTCGTCGAGGTGATCAGCGACTGCCCGGAGGTGTACGGCCGCTACAACCGGCTGGGCAGCCCCACGGCGATGCTGTACGGCCAGAAGCGCGCGGCGGCGGCGATCGACGCCCCGCTCGCGCTCGGCGAGCCCACGCTCCTGCACGAGAGCCGCCCGGCGGTGGCGGCGGGGCCCGTCGAGACCGGCGTGCTCGTCGAGGTCGAACGGCCGGAGTTCGGTGCGCGGGTGCGCGCGCTCGTGCCCGCGGTGGGGGCCCGATCATGACGCTCGCGATTCGCCTCGGCGGCGCAGGGGGACAGGGCATCGCGCTCGCCGGGCTGATCCTGGCCGAAGCCGCCGTGGCGGCGGGCCGCCGGGTCGTCTGCACCCAGGCCCACGGGCCTGAGTCGCGGGGAGGCGCGAGCCGGTCCGACGTGATCATCAGCGAACGCCGCGTGGCGTTTCCAGTGCCCCGCCAGCTCGACGTGCTGGCCGCGCTCACGCAGGAGGCATGGGACCGATCGCGGCGCGCGCTCGTGTCCTCCGGGATGGCGATCGTGGACGCGGGGCGGGTCACAGTTGCCGCGGACGATGCGGCCGCCGGTTACGCGCTGCCGATCATCGAGACG
Source organism: bacterium (assembly GCA_035945995.1). NCBI lineage: Bacteria > bacterium. The sequence goes on along the minus strand of DASYZR010000066.1, from coordinate 20,559 downwards.
GCCCGCGCCCTCACGGGATCGGCACTGGGCGCGAACATGGTGATGCTGGGTCTAGTGTGCGAGCTTACCGCGGCCGTCCCGCCGGAGATCCTCGCGGAGGTCGCCGCGCGCCGCGTGCCGGAGTTCTCGCGCACGCTCAATCTGGCGGCGTTCGATGCGGGACGGAAACTTGCGGCCGGCGCGCCCTCTCTGCGCATCTTTGGCCCGCGCCGCAGGCCCAAGGACCTCCCCGTCTGGCGCGGGACCTCCGGCCGGCCGCTTCGCGGCCTCCTGCCGGCGATGCGGCGGAGCCCGGGCGGGTCATGACGGAGACCCTCCGGCATCGTGCCTCCGCACCGCCGGGAGCGGCGGCGAACACGGACGCCGTGCCCGCGCTTCGGGCGAGGCCGGCGGGGCCGGTCGCCGCGGCCGAACGTCCACGGGCGCGGGACGAGGGGATGCGCGGCCAGATCCTCAAGGCGGCCGCCGCGTTGTTCCGCCGGCAGGGGTTCGAACGCACGACGGTCCAGAGCATCGCGGACGCGGTGGGCCTGAAGAAGGGATCGTTGTACCACTACATCACCGGCAAGCAGCGGCTGCTCTTTGAGATCCTCCAGCACGCGCTGGAAGACTCGCTGCCGGAGCTCGAACGCATCGCCGCCGGCGACGCGCCGGCGGCCGAGCGGCTTCGTGAGGCGGTGGGTCTGCACATTCTCACGCTGGCGCGCGACCGTGACAATGTCGCATGTTTTCTCGAGGAAGGACGCTGGCTCGCGCCCGAGTACCGGGCCGCCCATCAGGCCACGCGGGATCGCTACGAGGCCCTGTTCCGCCGCATCGTCGCGGACGGCGTATACGCCGGCGAGTTCGCGCCGACCGACGTGCGGCTGGCCGGGTTCGCCGTGCTCGGGATCGTCAACTGGGTCGTGCGCTGGTATCAGCCGGCCGGCCAGTATCGCGCCGAGCAGATCGCCGACGAATTCGGCGACTACGCGGTCGGCGCGCTCGGCGGCGCGAGGAGGCGGGATGGGCGCGCTTGACGGCGTTCGCGTTCTCGACCTCTCGCAGGGGGCCGCGGGGCCGATCTGCACGATGCATCTCGGCGATCTCGGCGCCCGGGTCGTCAAGGTCGAGCCGCCCGGCGGCGAGTGGGGAAGGGCGCTCGGCCCGCCGTTCGTCGGAGGGGTGGCGGCGGCGTTCATCGGGATGAACCGCAACAAGCGCAGCATTGTCGTCGACCTCAAGCGGCCCGGCGGGCGCGACGTCGTCGCGCGGCTCGCGGCGCGCAGCGACGTCCTCGTCGAAAGCTTCCGGCCGGGCGTGATGGGCAAGGTGGGGCTCGACTACGAGACGCTGACCGCGCGCCATCCGCGGCTCGTCTACTGCGCCATCTCGGCGTTCGGCCAGGACGGCCCGTGGCGTCACCGGCCGGGCGTCGACGGCATCGTCCAGGGCGCGAGCGGCCTGATGAGCGTGACCGGTGAGCCGGACGGCGGCCCGGTCAAGGTCGGCGTTCCCGCGGCGGACACCTGCGCGGGGTTTCTGGCTGCGCAGGGCGTGCTCGCCGCGCTGTTCGCGCGCGAGCGCACCGGCCGGGGACAGCGGGTGGACGTGGCGCTGCTCGACGCGCTGCTGGCATTTCAGGCCGTGCCCCTCGCGATGTATCTCGCCTCGGGGGAGCCGCCCGGCCGCACCGGCAGCGGGGCCGCGTACGCCGCCCCGAACGAAGCGTTCCCGACGCGCGACGGCTTTGTCATGGTGGCCGCATATACCCCGGAGCGCTGGGTCCGGTTGTGCGAGGTGCTCGGCCGGCCGGACCTCACCGCCGATCCTCGCTTCGATTCCAACGAGGGACGCGTGCGCCACCGCGGCGCGCTGCGCGATGCGCTCGTCCCGATGTTTCGAACGCGGACCTCGGCGGAGTGGGTGTCCGTGCTGGACGCCGCCGACATCATGTGCGGCTCGATCGCCACCTATCCGGAAGTGGTGGCCCACCCGCAGGTCGTCCACAACGAGATGGTGGTGGCGCTCGACCACCCGACGCTCGGACGGACGGCCGTGGTCGGCAGTCCGGTGCGGCTGAGCGAAACGCCGGCGGCGGTGACGCGTCCCGCCCCGCTGCCGGGCGAGCACTCCGAGGAGGTGCTCCTCGAGGCGGGGTTCGCCGCCCGCGAGATCGCCGGCCTTGCGGCCGCGGGGATCGTGCCGGCGCGGGCCGTCGAGGTTCGCACCTAGAGCGCGGGGAACCGCCCGCGCCGGAGGAGGTGATACGCATGAGCGAGGTTGTGCTGTTCGATCGCGAGCACGCGATCGGCGTGCTCACTCTCAACCGGCCCGAAGCGCTGAACGCCCTGACGGTCGGGATGCTGGACCGGATGGGTGAGGTATTCGCAGAAGTGGAGGCGCGCGGGGAGGTCCGCGTGCTGATCCTGGCCGCCGCGGGCGAGAAGGCGTTTTGCGTCGGCGCCGACCTGAAAGCGCGGTCGCGGGAATACGAGGACGATGGCGCCGGCCCCGATCCGCTCGCCGAGCGCGTGCGCCGTGTCTTCGGCCAGATCGAAACGCTCCCGCTGCCGGTGATCGCCGCCGTCCATGGCTATGTGCTCGGGGGCGGACTGGAGCTCGCGCTGGCGTGCGATCTCCGCGTGGCGGCGGACAGCGCGCGCTTCGGGTTCCCGGAGGCCAAGGTCGGCAGCATGCCCGGCGCGGGCGGCACGCAGCGGCTGACCCGGACGATCGGTCCCGCGCGGGCCAAGGAGTTGATGTTCACCGGCGAACACATCGACGCCGCCGAGGCGTATCGCCTCGGTCTCGTCAACCGGCTCGCGCCGCGCGAAGGCCTGCTGGAGGGCGCCCGGGCGCTGGCCCGCACGATCGCCTCGCGCGCCCCGCTGTCGATCCGCGCCATCAAGACCGCGGTGCACCTGTGTCCGGATGTGAGTCTCGAGGCCGGACTCGCGTTCGAGCGCACCGCCCACGCGGTGCTGCGTGCCAGCCGCGACCGCCGTGAGGGCATTCAGGCGTTCGTGGAAAAACGCGAGCCTCATTTCGCCGGGCGGTAGCGCGCAGATCCCGCAGTTGATGCCTACGGCACTGGAGCCAAGGCGATACTGATCGACGCGTCCGGATAGGGAGGGAGCAACGATGGGTGTTCAGGGACGGGCGGCAATCGTCACCGGAGCCGGTCAGGGCATCGGCGAGGGGATCGCGCGCCACCTGGCCGCCGGCGGCGCCAAGGTGGTCGTGAACGACGTGATCGCGGACCGGGTGGAGCGCGTCGTCGCCGGCCTCGAAGACGCGGGGGCGCACGTCGTTGGGGTGGCCGCGGACATCAGCCGCGCGGGCGGCGCGACGGAGGTGGTGCGGCGCACGCGCGAGGCTTTCGGAAGCGTCGATATCGTCGTCAACAACGCCGGAATCGCCCGGGACCGCTACCTGACCAAGATGTCCGAGGAAGATTGGGACGAGGTGCTCCGCGTGAACCTCAAGTCGTGTTACCTGCTTTGCCACGAGGCCGTGCCCTTCATGATGGAGCAGCGCCGCGGTCGCATCGTGAACATCGCGTCGCGGGCGTGGCTCGGGAACCCCGGCCAGGTCAACTACGCGGCCAGCAAGGGCGCCGTGGTCAGCCTGACGCGCACGCTCGCCTTGGAGCTCGGCAAGTTCGGGATCACGGTCAACGCCATCGCCCCCGCGCTGGTCGACACGCCGTTGTTCCGCGGGCTCAAAGACGACATCCAGGAGCGTCTGCTCAAGACCGTGCCCGTCGGCCGCATCGGCACCCCCGCCGACATCGCCAACGCGGTGGGGTTCTTCGCGGGCGACGAGGCGTCGTACGTGACCGGACAGCTCCTGTACGTGTGCGGTGGGCGCAGTGTAGGAGCCTACTAAGACGACATGACGCGGTTGTTCGCAGCGCTCGTGCGCCGGGCGCTGCAGCCGCCCTCCGGTCGGGTCTGGCCGATCGGGTGCCGGCGGAGGGACGCGAGGAGGTGGGAGCCATGGCCGACCATGTGGCCGTACACGAAGCCGGACCGGCAGTGCCGCTTCGTCCCGGACTGTTTGAGGGTGACGCCGGTGGACGGCTCCGCCTCGTGGGCACGCGCTGCGAGGCCTGCGGAGCCCGTTTCTTTCCCCGGCGCCGGATATGCGCGCGGTGCCGGTCCTCGGCGACGTCGACCGTGCCGTTGAGCACGCGCGGAATACTCTACACGTACACGACGGTGTACCAGTCCACGCCCGCGTTCGCGACGCCGTACGTGCTGGCCTACGCCGATCTTCCGGAGGGCGTCCGTCTACTGGCGCAGCTGGTGACCGCTCCCGGCGACGTGCGCATCGGCATGCCGGTGGAGCTGCGGGTTGAACCGGTCGGCGTGAATGCGGAAGGCCGGCCGGTGCTGGGCTACCGGTTCCACCCGGCGCAACCCGAGAAATCGGAGACGCGCGATGGCTGACGTGTGGATCGTCGGCGTCGGGATGACGAAGTTCGGAAAGCATCCGGACCGGACCGCGGCGGAATTGGGCGCGGACGCGGTGCTCGAGGCGATCGCGGACTCCGGCCTGGACCCGGGCCGCGTCGAGGCGGCGTACTGCGGCCACGTCTTCCAGGGGATGGTGACCGGCCAGCGCGTCCTCGCCAACACCGGGCTCGCCGGTATCCCGCTGGTGAACGTGGAGGACGCGTGCAGCAGCGGCGCGGTCGCCATCCGCGAGGCGATGCTGGCCATCCTCGCCGGCGCGCATGACATCGTGCTCGCCTTCGGTGTCGAGCATCTCACGGCCAGGTTTCGCGGCGCGCTCACTCCCGACGAAGACGACATCGAGGGCGCGGTCGGCCTGACCATGCCCGCGATCTACGCGATGCGCGCGCGGCGGCACATGGCGGAGTTCGGCACGACCCGCCGGCAGATCGCGATGGTCTCGGTGAAGAACAAGCGGAACGCCAGTCAAAACCCGCTGGCCCAGATCCGGACGCCGGTCACGCTCGACGAGGTGCTGGAGTCGCGGCCGATCGCGGACCCGCTCTCGCTCCAAGACTGCTCGCCGGTGAGCGACGGGGCCGCCGCCGCGGTGTTGTGCAGCGATCGCGTCGCGCGCCAATCCGGCCCGGGCCGGGCCATGCGCCTCGCGGCGTCGGCGTTGCGGACCGGCGTCGTCGAGGCCGAGCCGCGGTCGATGGCGTTTGAGCCCCTGACCCGGCACACGGCCTGGGACGCGTACGAGCGGGCCGGTCTGGGACCCGAGGAGATCGACCTCGCGGAGGTCCACGATTGCTTCTCCATCGCCGAGATCCTGCGGGTGGAGGGACTGGGCCTCTACGCGCCGGGGACGTACCCCGCGGCGCTCGAGCGCGGCGAGGCCGACATCGGCGGCCGCCGGCCGATCAATCCCAGCGGCGGTCTGCTCGGCAAAGGGCATCCGCTCGGCGCGACCGGCGTCGCGCAGGTCGTCGAGATCGTCCGGCAGCTGCGCGGCGAGGCGGGGACCCGGCAGGTCCAGGGCGCCCGAGTGGGCCTGGCCCACTGCCGCGGCGGCAAGGCGGCGGGCATCGAAGGCGCGGCGTGCACCGTGCAGATCGTGACGACGTAGAGGGGGGACGGACCGTGCGGGAACAGGTCGCCATCCGGTGCGTGTTGATGCGGGGCGGCACCAGCAAAGGGGTGTTTCTCCGCGCGGCCGACCTGCCCGCCGATCGGGCCACCCGCGACCGGGTCATCCTCGCGCTCTTCGGCAGTCCCGATCCCCGCCAGATCGACGGGCTCGGCGGTGCGGACATCCTGACCAGCAAGGTCGCGATCATCGGCGCGCCCACGCGCTCCGACGCCGACGTGGACTACACGTTCGGCCAGGTCAGCATCCGCGAGCCGGTCGTCGACTATGACATCAACTGCGGAAATCTCTCCGCGGCCGTCGGGGTCTACGCCGTCGAAGAAGGCTTCGTCCGGGCGTCGGAGCCCGTGACGTCCGTGCGGGTCCACAACACGAACACCGCAAAGATTTTCGTCGCGCACGTGCCGGTCCGTGACGGTTCTCCGGTTGTGGAGGGGGACACCGTGATCGACGGTGTTCCGGGAAGCGGTGCGGAGATCGTCCTCGACTTCACCGGCACCGTCGGCGCAGTCACGGGACGCCTGCTGCCCACGGGGCGGCCCCTTGACCGCCTGACCGTGCCGGCCCTCGGCCGTTCGGTGGAGGCGAGCATCGTCGACGTCGCCAACCTGTGCGTGTTTGTTTCGGCGGCCGACGTGGGCATGACCGGTGCCGAAGGCCCCGGTGACTTCACCGCCGCGCACCTTCGGGCCCTGATCGCGGTCAAAGACGCCGCCGCGGCGCACCTGGACCTTTCCCCCGACGGACTCGTGCCGCTGCCCGTGGCCGTCGCGCCGCCTATCGCCTATCAAACGCTTACCGGCCGGCGCGTGCGTCCGGATGACATGGATCTGCTGGCGCGCCTGGCCGGCGGCCGCCCGCCGATGTTACACAAGACGTTTCCCGGCACCGCGGCCACGTGCGCCGCCGTCGCGGCGCGGATCGCAGGAACCGTCACCGCCGCGGCGTCGGGCCGGCCTCAGCACAATCGAGAGATCCGCATCGGCCATCCCGGAGGGGTCATGCCGGCGCGGGCCTGGGTGTCGGACGGTCCGCCGTGGACGGTCCGTGAGGCGGGTTACTTCCGCACCGCCCGGCGCCTGATGGAGGGACACGCGCTGATCCGCCGCGCGGTCCTCGGCGAATATGCCGGCACACGGAGATGAAGGACGTCCTGGACCGCATTGAGGGGCTGGCTTGCCGGGGGCAAGCAGGTAGGTCTTGCGACCGTGATCGGTACCGAACGCTCCGCGCCCCGGGGTCCCGCCGCCGTGCTGGCGGTCACCGACGGTCTGGAAGTCGCCGGCTCGCGTCCATATCTTCATAGTGACGATCCGCCCCTGCTGAAATCGGAGAGGATTCTCCGCGCGGACTACCGAACGCCCGCCGCAACATGGCGCGATTGGATCGACGCGGCAAGACAGCCCGAGAAGCCGGGCAGAATGAGGCCCGTCGAGCGCCCGCCGCGGCGGCGGACTCCACCGACCTTCTCGATTTGTTCACGCGCACTACCGACGGCGTGGTGGCGGTGGACCCGACATGCCGCGTGATCCTCTGGAACTGCGCCGCCGAGTCTATTTTGGGATATACGGCCGCCGAGGTGCTCGGCCGGGCGTGTCACGACGTGGTGCGCGGACGCGACGCCGTCGGGAATCTGTTCTGCCATCCTCACTGCAGCGTGCTGACCATGGCGCGGCGTGACGAGATGGCGCACGCCTACGACATCACGACCCAGGCCCGGGACGGGTCGGAGCGGCGGCTCAACGTCAGCACGGTGCTCGTGCCGGGTGCAGCCGGCAACATCATCGTCCACCTCTTTCGGGACGTGACGGCCGTCCGCGGAGGACGCCCCCTGGAGGCCGTCGCCGGCGGCGAGGACAGGGCGGACGTCTCCGATCAGCTGACTGCGCGCGAACGGGAGATACTGTGCCTTATGGCGCGCGGAGAGGGGACCCAAGCCATGGCGCGGCGTCTCTTCATCAGCACCGCCACCGTCCGAAACCACACGCAGAGCATCCTCACAAAGCTCGCCGTGCACAGCCGCCTCGAAGCCGTCGCGCTTGCGTTCCGCAGCGGAATCATCTAGGGCATCTGCCCCAGAGAAATAAGCCGGCCGCGTCATTGTCCCAGCGGCCCCACCGCGATACCGTTGGACCAAGGCATTCGAACGAGCGCTCGGTCGGGAGGCGGATTCCATGGCCTCGGGGCACACCCTGGACTCCATCCTCGAGGACTGCCGGACCCTCGTAGAGGACCCGGGGTTTCCCGCGGTCCACCGCTGGTTGGAGGCCAACCCGCAGGGCAAAGTCCTGGGTCACTTCCAGGTGTACTTCCCCGAGGAGATCGCCCACGCCGCCGGCATGCTGCCGATCAAGATCCTCGGCGCCGGCAGCGCGGTACAGATCCGCAAAGCCGACGCCCGGATCGCGGCATTCGTGTGCTCCATCATCCGCAGTTCGCTCGAACTGGCCCTCACAGGCCGGTTGGACTTTCTGTCCGTGTTCGTGACCCCACCGATCTGTGACGCGGCGCGGAATGCCTGCGGGGTCTGGGTGCGCAACCTGCCACGGCTCAACTGCCAGATGCTCTACCTGCCGCAGAACGTCACGTCGCCGCACGCCGCGCTCTACCTTCGGGACGAGTACCGGCGCATTGCCGGCGTCATCGAAGAGGCCGTCGGGCGGCCGATCACGGAGGACGCGCTGCGCCTGAGCATCACGCTGTTCAACGAGAACCGGCGCCTCCTCCGCGAAATCTACCGCGTCAAGCGGGAGACACCGTGGCTGCTGTCCGCCGTGGAAGCGTACACGCTCGTGCGCGCCGGCGGGCTCATGCCCCGGGACGAGCACAATGTGCTGCTCCGCCGGGTGCTCGACCTGCTGCCGCAGCGGCAGGGCAAGCGGCAGGACAAGATTCGCGTCGTCTTCGAGGGCGGCTACTGCGAGCAGCCCCCCGCCGACTTGCTCGCGGTGATCCAGGACGCCTGTTACATCGTCGACGACGATCTGCTGATCGGGCTGCGCTGGCTGACCGGGGATGTCCCCACCGACGGGGAGCCGCTCGCGAACCTGGCGCGCGCGTATCTCGACGGGTCGAGCTACAGCCCCGTGCAGCACGATCCGCGCAAACCCAAGTCGGAGATGCTGCTCCGGCGCATCCGGGAGGCCGACGCCGAGGCCGCGATCGTCGCCGCGCCCAAGATGTGCGAGCCGGGCTTGGAGGAACAGGTCAACCACATCCGCGCGCTCGAGGGGGCGGGGATCCCGCACCTCGTGATGGAGTTCGAAGAGAAGATGACGGTCTTCGAGCAGATGCGGATGGAAGTCGAGACGTTCGCCGAATCCCTGCTGCTCGACTTCGCATGAGCACGGACGCCGACCGACGCGTGTTGACGGGAGGCCCCACGATGGCCGAGACACCGACGAGGATCGGCTTCATCCGGAACGAGGGCCGCCGCCTGATGGACCAGTGGTGGCAGGAGATGACGGCCGCCGCGGACGCGCAAACGCCGACCGCCTACGTCTTCGTGATGGGATCTCTCGACGAAATCCTGAGAGTCTTCGATCTGCCCATCAACTGTCCCGAGATCACGTCCCTGCAGACCGCGGTGCGCGGTCAGTCCCTCGCGTACTTGCAGAGCGCCGAGGGGTACGGCTACTCCCCCGACATCTGCGGCTACGTGAAGGCGGACGTGGGCCTGCAGCTCAAGGACCGGCGGCATCCCAACGGCACCGTCCCCAAGCCCGCGCTCGCGATCGCGACGAACATGTGCAACACCTACATCAAGTGGGCCGAGATCTGGGAGCAGATGTACCACTGCCCGGTGTTCGTCCTCGACCTCCCGGCCTGGCGCGGCGGCGACGCCCGCGCATTCCCCGAAGGGGGCGCCGCCGAGCCGCGTGTCGACGGCGAGGCGTTCCGGAACGACCGCCGCTATGTGGAGGGGCAGTTGCGGGACCTGATCGGGCTTTGCGAGCGCCTGACCGGCCGGCGCTTCGACATCGACCGCCTGCGCGAGGTGATGGCCGAGGTGAACCGCATGGCCGCCGCCTACCAGACCGTGCTGACGGTCAACCAGCACCGGCCCGCGCCGTTCAGCGCGATCCGCGAGGGCATCGTGTTCCAGGGGATCTCCAACCTCTACCGGGGCGCGCCCGAGGGGTCCCGGTTCTTCGAGCTCGCCGCGGACGAACTGCGCGACCGCATCCATCTGGGGATGGGCACACTCAACGAGAAGTACCGGCTGCTCCTGACCGGCACCACCTGCTACGCTGCCCTGAAGCGCTTCGCCGAGATGTTCGAGGAGTGGGGCGGCGTCTTCGTGCACAGCACGTACATGATGTTCGCCGGCGGCGGCTTCGCCTCGGGCTTCGCCTATGACGTGACCCGCCCGCTCGAGAGCCTGGCCGAGACGCTGCTCCTCTCCGCCTGGCGGGGATTCAGCACGCCGATGTTCTACGCGCAGGACTGGCTCGCGCAGACGGTCCGGGAGTGGTCCGTCGACGGGATCTGTTTCCACGGCGTGAAGTCGTGCCGCACCACCTCCACCGGCCTGCCGGACGTCCGCGAGTGGCTGCGTACCCACTTCGACATCCCGGGGCTGTTCATCCAATCGGATCTCGTGGACCCGCGAATGTGGTCGGACGCGCAGCTCAAGAACCGGATCGACGCGTTCATCGAGTCGCTCGCGGGCCGCCGGGCGACCCCGGCTGCGCGGGGCGGCACGGCCCCGGCTGCGCGGGGCGGCACCGCGGCGGCGAGGTGAGGGGGATGCTGGTCGGCGGCGTGGACGTGGGATCCACCCAAACCAAGGCCGTGGTCATGGACGACACGCGCCTTCTCGGCCGCGCGATCGTCGACACCGGCGTCCGGTTGACCGACGCGGCCGGGACCGCGTTCCGCCAGGCGCTCGCGGCGGCCGGGGCCGCCGAAGCGGACGTGGCGTGCGTCATCGGTACCGGGTACGGGCGCTTCCGGGTGGAGTTCGGACACGCCCAGGTCACGGAGATCTCCTGTCACGCGCGCGGCGCGGTCTACCTGTTCCCGGGGACCCGCAGCGTCCTCGACATCGGCGGGCAGGACACCAAGGCGATCCGTGTGAGCGAGACCGGACAGGTGCTGGACTTCAGCATGAACGACAAGTGCTCGGCCGGGACCGGGCGGTTTCTGGGCGCGGCCTCGCAGGCGCTCGAGATCCCGCTCGGCGAGCTCGGTCCGCTCGCGCTGCGCGCCAGAAACGCGGTGACGATGACCACGACGTGCACCGTCTTCGCGGAATCGGAGATCTTGGGATGGCTCGCCCGGGGCCGCAAGACCGAGGACGTCCTGATGGGCGTGCACACGGCGATCGCCTCCCGCAGTCTATCGCTGCTGCGGCGCGTGGGGATCGAGCCCGAGCTCACGTTCACGGGCGGGGTGGCCCGGAACGTCGCGATGGTGAAGCTGCTCGCGGATCTGACGGGCGTGCCCCTGAACGTGAGCGAGGAGTCGCACTACTGCGGCGCCATCGGGGCGGCGCTGTACGCTCTCGACCGGATGCTGGTGGGCGCGGAAGCCGCATCTGCCGAATTCGCTCAGCCTGTCTCGCCGACGCGTTCTGCCGAGCCCGTGCGGGCGACCCCGTCTTCGCGGGGCGGGACGGCCCCGGCTGCGCGGGGCGGGACGGCCGACGCGACCGGCGCCGGGGGAGGCGGGCCGTCATGACCCTCACCGCCGGCATCGACGTCGGCTCGGCGTACACCAAGGTGGTGCTCGCCGGCCTGTTCCCCACAGGGGACGACGACGGCCGGCTCGCCGGCCTCACGGCGATCCCGAGCGGCTATGACTTCGCGCGGGCCGCCGAGCGAGGTCTCGCGGCGGCGCTCGAATCGGCGGGGATCTCCCGGGACGAGGTCGGGTACGTGGCCGCCACGGGCTACGGCCGGTACATGGTGCCGTTTCGGGATCTCGCCATCACCGAGCTGACGTGCCACGCGCACGCGGTCTCCCGGCTCCTTCCGTCCGTCCGCACTGTGCTCGACATCGGCGGCCAGACGGTGAAGGCGATCCGCCTCGGGGAGCGCGGACGGGTCAAGGCGTTTCGCCTGAACGACAAATGCGCGGCCGGCAGCGGCGCGTTCTTAGAGAAAACGATGCGCTATCTCGGGTACGGCGCTTCGGACATCGCGCCGCTCGCCGGGGCCGCGACGGCGCCCGTGACGATTTCCAGCGTGTGCGCCGTCTTCGCCGAGTCCGAAGTCATCAACCACCTGACCGCCGGGCGCAGCGCGGAAGATGTGTGCGCGGGCGCCGTGATGGCGCTCGCGGAACGCGCGGGCCAGGTGTTCAAGCGGGTCCGGCCGGAGCCGGAGTACGCGCTCACGGGCGGCCTCACCCGGGTGCCCCTGCTCCGCCGGGCGATCGAGGACGCGCTCGGCGTCACATTCCACGTCGCCTCCGACGACCTGGGCGTGTACGCGGGCGCCATGGGAGCCGCGCTGCTGGGCCGCGAGCGGAGCCGCAAATTGGCCCAGCAACGAACCGCCTGAGGGGCGGAGAGCGTGGAGGAAGGGGGATCGACGATGAGCATCATGTCTGAGGTGGCTCCAGCGCCGCTGCACGCGCGACCGGCCGAGGAGTTTCATTTTCAGGACATTCTCTACGAAAAGCGCGACTGGGTGGCGCGGGTCACGATCAACCGGCCGAAGGTCTACAACGCCTACCGCGCGCACACCCTCGCCGAGATGCGCGATGCGTTTCGCGACGCCGCCTACGACGACGGCGTCGCCGTGCTGGTCCTCACCGGGGCGGGCGACCGGGCGTTCTGCACCGGCGGGGATGTCGCGGAGTATGCCGGCGAGTACACCCGGCGGCCGCGCGACTACTGGAAGTACATGACGCTCTTCATCGAGGCACACGACGCGCTGCGGAACATCGGCAAGCCCGCGATCGCGCGGCTCAACGGGATCGTGGCCGGCGGCGGGAACGAATGGAACATGGACTGCGACCTCGCCGTGGCCGCGGACGACGTCACGATCCGCCAGGTGGGGACGAAGGTCGGCAGCGTGGCAGCGGGCGGCGCGACGCAGTGGCTGCCCATTATGATCGGGGACCGGCGGGCCCGCGAAATGCTCCTCACGTGTGAGCCCATCACGGCGCAGCAGGCGCTGGACTGGGGGCTCGTAAACCGCGTGGTGCCGCGGGGCGAACTCGACGCCGCGGTCGACACCCTCTGTCAGAACCTCATCGACAAGTTCCCGGAGTGTCTCAGGTACACCAAGCAGCAGGTGAACTTCTGGAAGGACCTCGCCTGGCACATGACGGCCGGCCACGCCCGGGAGTGGTTGAGCCTGCATTTCGCTTCTCGCGAGCCGTGGGAGGGCATGACGGCGTTCGTCGACAAGCGGCCCGTCGACTACCGGGCGCTGCGCGCCCGCGCCCGCGACGGCGGATCGTCGGAGTCGGTGTGGGGACCTCCGGTGCGCGCGTGTCCGGCGTGCGGGGCGCGGGGCCTGCCGGAGGGTATGGCGTTTTGCGGCCATTGCGGGCAGCAGTTGTAGCGGCGATGGGGCACGCCCATGGCCACTGACAATCGCACGATCCTGGTCACCGGCGGAGCAAGCGGCATCGGCAAGGCGATCTGCGCGGCGTTTGCCGCGGCGGGCGATCGTGTCGCCGTCGCCGACATCAACGGCCCGGGGGCCGAGGAGGTTGCCGCCGCGACCCCCGGGGGCATGCCGGTGGCGATAGACGTGACCGACCGCCGGAGCGTCGTGGCCGGGGTCGATCAGGTGGTGGCCGCGTGGGGCCGCATCGACGTACTGGTCAACGCGGCCGGATGGGACCGAATCGCACGGTTCGTGGATACGACCGAGGATTTCTGGGACCGGGTGATCGCCATCAACTACCGGGGTATCCTCGCGACGTGCCATGCTGTGTTGCCCCACATGATCGCGCGACGGAGCGGGGTGATCGTGAACGTCGCGTCCGAAGCGGGGCGCGCGGGCTCATCCGGGGAAGCGGTCTATTCCGGCACCAAGGGCGCCATCATCGCGTTCACCAAGGCGATCGCGCGCGAGGCGGCCCGCGACGGAATCCGCGTCAACGTCGTCGCCCCCGGCCTCACCGACACCCCCCTGCTGCAGGGCATGATCGCCGCGGGCAACGAGAAGATCATCTCCTCGATCGTCAAGGCAACGCCGCTCGGCCGCTTGGCCCGGCCGGAGGAGGTGGCGGACGCCGTCGTCTTCCTCGCATCGGACGGCGCGTCGTTCATCACCGGCCAGACCCTCAGCGTCGGCGGCGGCCTGACCATGATCTGATGGGCGGGGGAGCGGCGGTCGTGCGCGCGACACAGCAACTGGCGGCGGAGCACCGGGTCATCGAGGAGGTGCTCGCGGCGCTGGACCGCGTCGTGGCCGACGCGGAGCGCACACGTGTCGTACCCGTCACGTTCCTCAAGCAGCTGGTGACGTTCAGCCGGTCGTTCGTCGACCAATGCCACCATGGGAAGGAAGAGCGGTGTTTCTTTCCGTGCCTCGTGAAGCGCGGCGTCCCCGCCGAGGGCGGGCCGATCCAGGTCATGCTGCGGGAGCATGAGGAGGGGCGCCGGCTTGTGGGAGTCATCGAGGACACGCTGGTCCGTCACGAAGACGGCCGCGCGGCTCTCGACGATGTGCTCGGGGCCTGCCGCGACTACGTCGATCTGCTGCGGACCCACATCGAGAAAGAGTCCCAGGTGCTTTTCCGTCTCGGCGACGCCGTCATGGGCGACGACGACGAGGCCGGGACGGGGCAGTGCTTTGCGGACATGGACGCCGCGCTCGGGGCCGGTGCGCACGGGCTCGCCGAGGGGCTTTGTGCGGCGGTGGAGGGAGGGGAGCGCCCGTGACATCCCCGGTCGAAGGGATCGATACCTACGCGGTCGTCGGGAAATCGTACCCGCGCACGGATGTGAGAGACAAGGTGACGGGAGCCGCCCTCTATCTCGAAGATCTCCGGTTCACCGGTATGCTCTACGGAAAGGTGCTCCGCAGCCGGCACTCGCACGCCCGCCTCCTCAATATCGACACCTCCAGGGCCAAGAAGCTGCCCGGCGTCCGCACCGTGATCACCGGCGCGGACTTCCCGTTCGTCCACGGGGAATCCATCTGGGACGAGCCGTTCCTGGCCAGGGAGAAGGTTCGATACCAGGGAGAGGCGGTCGCGGCGGTCGCCGCCGTCGATGAGGAGACCGCGGAGGAAGCGCTGGCGCTGATCGCGGTCGACTACGATCCCCTGCCGGCGGTCCTCGATCTCAGCGAGGCCGTCAAGCCGGACGCGGTCCTGGTGCACGAGGCGCTGGACACGTACCGCCGCGAACGTGGGATCACGCCGATCAAGGGGAGCAACATCTGCAACCATTTCCAGCTCTTCCGGGGCAACGTGGAGCAGGGGATGGCGGAAGCGGACGAGATTTTCGAGGATACTTTCACGACGCCCATGCAACAGCACTGCAGCATCGAGCCGCACATTGCCATTTGCCGGATCAGCAACGACAACGCCGTGACCCTGTGGCTCCATAACGACTCGCCCTACCGCTGCCGCAAGGAGATCGCCCACGCCCTCAACGTTCCGCTCAAAGACGTCCGGGTGATCACGGCCCCCGCCATCGGCGGCAACTTTGGCGGCAAGGGCGGGCTCAAGGCGGAGGCCCCGGCCATCGCGCTCGCGTGGAAGCTCCGGAACCGGCCGATTCGGATCGTGTACACGCGGGAAGAGGAATTCTGCTGCGCGCTCGGGCGGCATCCCTCCATGACCCGGATGCGAACCGGGGTGAAGAAAGACGGCACGATTGTCGCGCGTCAGGTGGAACTGTACCTCGATACCGGCGCCTACGCCGAGAAGGGGCCGACGGTGGCCGCCTTCGCCGGCGTCTCGGCCGCCGGCCCCTACAAGATCCCCCACGTCAAGGTCGACGCGTATTGTGTCTACACCAACAAGACCGTGGCGGGCGCGATGCGCGGGTATGGCGGGCCGCAGGCCGCGTGGGCCTATGAGTCGCAGATGGACATCATCGCGGGCAAGTTGGGGCTGGACCCGCTGGAGATCAGACTGAAGCAGGTCTACGAAGAGGGCGACGAGCACATCACCGGCCAGGAGAACGTCTCTCAGGGCCTCACGGAATGTCTGCGCGCCGTTGCCGGGCGCATGGAGTGGGGGAGGCCGCTCGGCGGGAATCGGGGCCGGGGCATCGCGTGCATGGAGCGGGCCGTCAAGACGCCATTCGGGTCGGCGGCCTACGTCCAGGTCAACGAAGACGGAACCGTCGACGTCATCAGCAGCACGACGGAGGTGGGCCAGGGCTCGGAGACGGTCTTGCGGCAGATCGCCGCCGAGGAGCTCGGCGTGCCGTTGGAGAGTGTGAAAAAGGACGCGCCGGACACGGCGTTTACGCCGTTCGACGCCTCGACGACGTCCAGCCGGTCCACCTTTCACATGGGCAACGCGGTCAAGATGGCCGCCGCGGACGCCAGGACGCAGCTCCTCGCGCTGGCGGCGCCGCTCTTCGGCGCGGGCCCGGGCGACCTCGGGATCAAGAACGGGAACGTCTTCGTGACGCGGGATTCTGGAAGCGTCCTGCCCATCGCCCAGGTGCTGAGCCGGCACTACGGACCCAGCGGGACCGTACTCGGACGAGGCTACTATTTCCCCTCGATGCCCAAACCGTCGGCGGAATACTACTCCCGGTACATGGTCTACTGGCTCCTCGGCGCGAACGGCGCCGAGGTGGACGTGAACACGACGACGGGCGAAGTCACCGTCCTGAAGATCTGGGGCGCGTACGACACCGGCAAGGCCATCCACCCGATGAACTGCGAAGGGCAGATCCAGGGAGGGGCCGCGATGGGGCTCGGCTTTGCCCTGGCGGAGGAGGTGATCTTTCAGGACGGCGAGGTCATGAATCCGTCGTTCCTCGCCTACAAGCACCTCTCGGCGCCGGACGTCCCCGAGGTGGTCCCGATTCTTGTTGAGCATCCGCATCCCTGGGGCCCGTACGGCGCCAAGGGACTGGGAGAGACCACCAACGTTCCTGTTCCGCCGGCCATCGCCAATGCGATCTTCGACGCGGTCGGCGTGCGGATCAAGGACCTGCCCATCACACCGGACAAGATCCTGGCGGCCTTGAGAAGGGTGGGCGAGGAGGGCCGCCATGAAGCTCCCTAAGTTCGAGTACACGGCGCCCCGATCGGTGCGGGATGCGTGCCGGGCGCTCGCGGCGGGTGACGGCGGGGCGCGCGCCATCGCCGGCGGGACCGAGCTCCTCACGGCGCTCCGGAACCGGCAAGACCACGCCGCCCTGCTCGTGGATCTCGGCGCGCTCCCGCTCGACCGGATCAGTTACGCCGTTGATCGGGGGCTGCGGATCGGGGCGTTGGTGTCCCTCCGCCATCTCGCCGCTCATCCGCTGGTCAGAGAGAAATTCGCGGTACTGGCGCAGGCCGCCCGCGCCGCCGGCAGCGTCCAGCTGCAGGCGATGGCCACGCTCGGGGGCAATTTGTGCCAGAACACCTGCTGCATGTACCTCCACCGGGCGACCGGCGCGCGGCAATCACTGGAGCCGTGCCTGAAGCTCGACGGCGACGTCTGCCACGTGGTCGCCGGCAGCGCACGGTGCTGGGCCACTTACGCGGGTGACCTCGCGCCCGCGTTGCTGGTGCTCCGCGCGACTCTGGTGATCGCGGATCCCGACGGGGAGAAGACCCTACCGCTGCGTGCTCTCTTTTCCGGGGACGGGCAGCGCCCCCACACGCTCCATCCCGGACAGATCATCACCGAGATCCGGATCCCGAACACCGCGCCTCGCTCCGGCGGCGCGTACCTCAAGTTGCGGCAGCGGGAGACGCTCGATTATCCGCTGCTCGGGGTGGCGGCACACGTGACCCTGGAGACCGGCGGCGCGATTTGCCGGGAGGCTGCGCTCGCCCTGACAGGCGTCGACCGGGCTCCGGTGATGGTCGACGAAGCGGGCCGGCTCCAGGGGAAACTGCTCACCGACGAGTCGATCCGGGAACTGGCCGCCGTGGCCCGCAAGCGGGCCCATGCGGTCAACAACGTCTGCGGCATCCCGGTCCGGTATCGCCGGGACATGGTGAACGTCTACGCGGAGTCGGCGCTGCGGCAGGCGCGCGACGCCGCGGCACACTGACGAGGTGCGGCATGGAGATCACAATCGCCCTAACCGTCAATGAGGAAGCGTACGACGTGATCGTGCGGCCGCATTGGACGCTCCTGGACGTGCTGAGGGACCGGCTGGCGCTGACCGGCACGAAGAAAGGCTGTGAGGGCGGCGCCTGCGGGTGCTGCACCGTGCTCATCGACGGAGAACCGGCCCTCAGCTGCCTGACGTTGGCGGTCCGGTGCGACGACAAGCACGTCACGACCGTCGAGGGTCTGGCACGCGACGGCACGCTCCATCCGCTGCAGGAAGCCGCGGTTGCCTACGGCGCGGTGCAGTGCGGCTTCTGCACGCCGGGCTGGCTGCTCTCGGCAAAGGCGCTATTGGACGGCAACCCGGCGCCGACGCGCGAGGACATCCGCGCGGCGATCTCGGGCAACCTCTGCCGCTGCACCGGTTATCGCAAGATCGAGGACGCCGTCCTCGCGGCGGCGGCAAGGACCCAGGATGACCCGCAGCACACCGCGGTGGCCGGGGTGCTCGGGCCGGCGCACACGAACGGCTAGTCGATCCCGGGCAGGGGACCGCCCGGGATCGGGTCGAGAGGCGAACGAGAATCAGGTAGCCGTCCGATGCATCCGGACGGCACCGGTGCTACGGTAGGCGCAAATGCCACATCCCGTGCGGCACCCCGCGATCGACGTCGATCGGCGCCCTTTCATCGTAATCTGGGAGGTCACCCGGGCGTGCGATCTCGCCTGCCTCCACTGCCGGGCCGAGGCCGCGCCGTACGCCCATCCCGGCGAACTGACCACCGAGGAGGGGCGGCGGCTCATCGATCAAGTCGCCGCGTTTGGCTCGCCGCCCCCGCTGTTCGTGCTGACGGGGGGCGACCCGGTCAAGCGGCCGGACCTGCCGCACCTGGTCGAGTACGCGGCGGCGCGCCGCCTGCCGGTGGGGTTCTCACCCTCGGCGACGCCCTTGTTGACGAGCCGGGTGATCGCCGACGTGCGGGCGGCGGGGGCGGTCGCCTTGTCCCTGAGCCTCGACGGCGACACCCGCGCGACCCACGACGCGTTTCGCGGCGTCGCGGGTGTCTTTGACCGCACGCTCGACGCGTGGGACACTGCGCAGACGGTCGGGCTCAAGGTGCAGATCAACACCACGGTGACCGGCGCCAACGTGATGGCGCTGCCCGGCATCGCGCGGCTGGTCCGAGAACGCGGCGTGATGGTGTGGAGCGCGTTCTTCCTCGTGCCCGTAGGACGGGGCGCGGCGCTTCCGCAGATCACGCCGGCGGAAGGCGAGGACGTGCTGCACTTTCTCTACGACGTCGGCGCGGCGCTGCCGGTCAAGACGACCGAGGGCCATCACTTCAAGCGGATCGTCCTCCAGCGTCTCATTCTGGAGCGCCGGGGAATCGCGCCCGACTCCGTGCTGCCGTTCGGCCCAGTCTATTACGCCCTGCGATCGATGCTGGGACCGTGGCCCGCCGGCACCGGACGGCGGCGCAGCCCGATGGACGTGAACGCCGGCCGTGGGTTCGTCTTCGTGTCCCACACCGGCACGGTCCATCCAAGCGGCTTCATGCCGCTGGCGGCGGGCAACATTCGCCGGCGCCCGCTTGCGGAGATCTATCGCGACAGTCCGCTCCTGCGTGCCCTCCGCGATCCGGCGGCGTGGCATGGGCGGTGCGGCCGGTGCGAGTTCCGCGACGTCTGCGGGGGCTCGCGCTCCCGCGCGTACGCGTCGACGAACGACCCTACCGGGGACGATCCGCTCTGCCCGTATCAGCCGGGCAGTTTCGCGTTCGCGTCCGATCTGGCGGGTGTGCTCGAGCCTACCGCTTGATCCGGCTGATCTTGGCGCCCTGTAGCGACACGTCGAACATCAAGCCCTTTTGCCCGATGACGAAGGCGACGATCGGCTGATTGATCTGCATCGTGCTGACGTCCGCGCCCACCCCGACGTTGATCAGGGTGACGGCGCCGTTCACGCCGACCTGCCAGCCCGAGGCGTTTTCAAAGCTTCGGAGGGCATCGGCATCGCGAAAGACGAGGAGGAGATCCTTTTTTTGAATGCCGATCGACGCGCCCCACGACCCGCCCGTAATACTGTAGTAGCCGCGGGTGCCGCCCCCCACACGCAGCGCGCCCTCGCCGTACTGCCCGCCGAACACGAGCGCGGCCTTCACGACACCCGGGAAGACCAGGACACCTTTGGACCTGGCGAGGAACCGGGCGCCTCCCTTGACGTCCTTGTCGAATCGAGCCAGTGTGGCATTGGCGCCCGCGTCGATCTCCCCCGCGGTCTTGGCCTGGGATACCGCCGGAAGGACGAGCCCGCCGAGCACGAACAGACATGTCGCCCACGCGAGCGTTCGATGAGGATGCATCCGTCTTGACCTCCTCCGCACCAAGGCCGCAGCGGATGACACGGCCGTGCCGGCGCTATACGTATGCTTACCCACCTCTGATGGCATCACCTGCGGCTAGTACGAGATGGTGCTCCTCTCGTGTCCGGTTCAGCATCGCGAGCAACTGCGCTTCGGCGTCAGGGACAAACGTGCTCTCAACTCTGGAAGCGGGAGGTACGATCGCCGGGGGGAGCATCGTAGGCGTCTGGGACGCCGCCGGCGAGACGCTCCCCAGCAGCACGGCCGCGGCCGCACCGGCCAGGGTGAGCACGCCGGCGCACCATCCGGCCCGGATCCCGGGAAGCATGGCGCGGCATAGTCGCCGGTCGCCGCGAGTCCCCTTCGCCCGCCGACCGTGCGGGACGTCACCGCGTCGGGGCGGGCGGAGGGAAGATTCCCAGCTGTCGCAGCACGCCGAGCAGATCCGAGGCGTGCCAGT